>JBNKHS010000376.1:0-4202 GCA_050290485.1 Promineifilaceae bacterium (SeqCode)
AAGATACCGGATCCCCATTCGATCTTACTGAAATACAAGAGCCAGATCTCGAAGCCCCCCAAATTCATGGCTACGGGTTATTTATTACCCGCCAACTCCTCGATGAAGTGGATTACCAATCCGGCGTAGGAACAAATCAATGGCGATTGGTAAAAAATTTAGCTCCCTAAACCTGTGTCTCCGGGGTAATTATTCCATCCCCAATCGTAAGAGCTGATGAAAGGAGATTTTCCTAAACTAGCAAGCGTAATAGGCAAAAAATTGTGTGTCCATTTGGACTATCCCAAATCAAAATCAAATAAGTTAGAAGTGGTAAAAACAAAGAATAATTATTTGATTGATCAGTATTATTTTTAAAAAGTATTGGTAATAAACACACCGTTTAGTTGAGCGATTAATGGATACTCTGCATTTTCTCAATATCGCAAAAACAAACACATTGGGGGAATGTGAAAAGGCTGGAGCAATGGCAAACATACTTATCGTAGACGACACCCCGCTAACCCACAGATTGTTAAACCTAATGTTACAAAGGATTGACAACTCTATAAATATTTTCACTGCTTTCAACGGTAAAGAAGCATTAGCCCAATTGGCAGACAATACGTTCGACCTTGTCATTACTGACATCAACATGCCCGGCATGGATGGGTTTGCCTTAATGGATAAGATGCGAGCCGATGATAAATATAAAGACTTGCCAATCATCGTTTTAACAGCGAGCGGGCATAAAAAAGTACCCGCCATGGCTGCCCAAAAAGGGGCAACCAGCTTTCTGACCCAACCTATCAGTTCATGGGAGCTTAAAGAAACAGTTACCCGCTGTTTACAAGGGACAATGGTAGGGTTGAGCAGCTAAATTTGTTCGTCTAATTCCATATATTACAAACACAAGCAATCCTAGAGATAGGGTTGCTTTTTTTATTGCCAGATAAAGTTTGAAGTCCCCACTTCGTATTATTTTGTTGTGAATTTTTGGGAGAGAATTTCTTTTGCCCGCTTGAACAAACATTGTTCAAAAACACCCCACTTGTTATACTTATGAAGCACTGTCTGATTACCAAAGAACAGATAGGTGAGTAGCTGAAAATTGCAAATTATGCAGATGATCAAGTGACATCGGTAGTTCGTAAAATGTCACCATTTTTCCAAAATAACCTGCCATAACCAATAGACCTATGGATGCAGAACGATGAGGCGGTTGCCTTTTAACAATAAGCCAGACGCTTAAAGCAATTGTCGCGTTGTACATCTGTTTGTAAATAGTTTAGGGTACGCTGATGCAAAATATTTTTTGGAGGTTTGTGTGATAGACCTGGTTCCTCCAAGTGGATACTATTACCCGAACAAGATGGGGCGCATCCTGTTGACATCATTGGAAGAGGTTATGGGGCATAACGGGTTAAACACTTTGCTGAACCGCGTAAATCTGCCTGAGTATATTGATGATTTGCCGCCAGACAATTTGGAAAAGGCGTTCGAGTTTGCCAATATCAGTAACATCAATGCTGGGTTGGAAGAAATTTACGGCCCAAGTGGCGCAAGAGGATTAGCGTTACGTGGTGGCCGTGCTATCTTTTCACGCGGGCTGCGTCAATTTGGGGCATTAGCTGGTGTAAGCGATCTTGCATTTAAGGTACTACCAATAAAAACCAAATTAAAAATTGGGATTCCGGCGGTTGCACGTATCTTTACACAATTTAGTGACCAAATTAGTTATGTAGAAGAAGAGGATGGTCATTTTATTTACACAATTGAGCGTTGTTCCATTTGTTGGGGCAGAGCAACAGATAAGCCAATATGCTATATCTCTGTAGGGATATTGCAAGAAACGTTACGTTGGGTCAGTAATGGGCTTGAATTTAGGGTAGAACAGACACATTGTCATGCGATGGGGGATGAAATGTGTGTTTTTAAGATTGACAAAGAGCCTATAAAGTAGTTAATTTATGGGCAACTATATCCAGTAAGTAAGGTCTCGTCATAAATTACATCATGACGAGTATCTTGCCAGAATATGCTCAAGGAAGTTTGTGCATGACCGATGAAAAGAAAGGCCAAAAAATATTCATTGTAGAAGACGATTTAGATTTATCAGAAATGTTGAGTGCCTATTTTCGGGTGCAGGGATATGATGTTTCGACTGCATCGCGCGGTGAAGATGCTGTTGCCGCTATGAGTAAAGATATCCCTGATGTGGCCGTTCTAGACATTCGTTTACCAGACATAGATGGGTTTGAAGTGTGTCGCCGTCTGCGCCGGGCACGGCGGACGCAGAATTTGCCAGTTATTTTTCTTACAGAAAAACGGGAACGGGACGATAAGCTTTCTGGTCTGGAGTTGGGGGCAGTTGATTATATTACAAAGCCGTTTGATATTCAGGAATTGCGTTTGCGCGTACGGAATGCGCTGCGGCGAGCAAGATTGAGCACCCTGTTGAATCCGGTGACGGGCTTGCCAGAGGGTGCATTGGTTAAGGAACGCCTGGAACAAATGCTCAAGTTTCCGGATTGGGGTGTGGTTTTGGCTGGTATTCATGGTTTGAGTAAGTTCCGTGATCGTTTTGGGTTTGTAGCGGCGGATGATGTGTCGCGTGCGGTGACGTTGATGATTGCGAATGCCGTGCAGGAAAGTGGCACCGGTGATGATTTTGTCGGACATGCAGATTCGGGTGATTTCATCATTTTGACAACGGCCGAACGTAGTCCAAAATTGGCAGAACGGTGCATGGTTCGTTTACAGCCATCAATTCAATATTTTTACCCCGCATTGGACCGGCAGCGATTGCATGAAATGCCAGAGGAGGAACGGCTGGGTGTGTATGTAGCCGCTGTCTCTTCGACTGATGTATCAGTCTCTACACTTGAGGAGTTATTTAAAAAGTTGGAGAGTCGTCGGTTGTAAGTCTAGGTATCCTCTTTGTTTTTGATACAATTTCAAGCCTATGATGGCTTGTAGTGAAAGCGCAGAACTTGTTGCTTCTTATTTTAATGAAATCTTGCGCTTTCACATTGATAGATTTGATGATAAATCAGGGCTGTTGTAGCCCTGATTTTTTTTGACTGGTTGTTTTGTGATTTATGAAGCGTGTTAAGCAGTTTGTTCCTGATATTGTTATTTTGCTGGGTTTTATTGTCTTGCCGCTGTTACTGTTTTGGGACGTAACAGTTGGTGGGCAGACAATGCTGCCAGTGGATAATTTGTATCAGTCTCCACCGTGGGTGAGTTATGCGGGGGAGTTGGGGATTGAGGGGTCGCAGAATCCACTCATTAGCGATCTGATCGTACAGAATTTTGTGTGGAAGCAGTTTATCCGTGAGGGATTTATGCAGCCACAGTCGTTATTGTGGAACCCACGCGCCTTTGCCGGAGCGCCGTTTTTGGCAGCGGGGCAGCACAGCGCCTATTATCCGTTTAGTGTGCTGTTTTTGATTTTGCCATTGGCGAATGCATATGGGTGGTTCACGCTGAGTCAGTTGTGGTTGGCCGGTGTGTTGATGTATGTTTACGGCCGTATCCTCAAAATGCGTCGTAGTTCTGCGGCCATCGCCGGATTGGTGTTTCAGGGTGGGGGATTCATTGTTGTCAGTGCACCTGTTTTCCCCATGATTATTGCCGCTGTGGTTTGGCTCCCCTTATTGTTGGGGTGTATTGAGAAAGTCGTGGAAGGCGGATTGCAGCGCAAGCAATCCACCTTTGTGTGGACGGCGATTGGGTCAGTTGCTTTGGGGGCACAAGTGCTGGCTGGGCACATTGAGTATACCATTTACACGCTGTTGGTCATGGGTATATACGCACTATGGCGTTTGATTGCAATGACACGAGTGGTGACGTTTGCCCAGAGTCGCTTGCGTAATATTACAGTGGTGCAAACTTGTGTGTGGCTGGCGGGGATGGTCACAGTTGGGGTGATGTTCTCGGCTATCCAGTTAATTCCGTTGTATGAAGTGGGGCAGGTAAATTTCCGCGAAGGCTCGACGGAGTTTGAAGAAGTGTTGCGCTATGCGTTTCCGGCGCGACGGGTGTTGACGTTTGCCATGCCCAACTTTTTCGGCAATCCGGCACATCAGGAAGTGGTGGATGTGGTGACGGGTGAGGTGGTGCCCATCACGCAGGATTATTATGGAAATCCGCGGTCAACGACGGAGTGGGGGATCAAGAATTATGTAGAGGGTGGCATTTATCTGGGTATCCTGCCGTTT
>JBNKHS010000377.1:0-4197 GCA_050290485.1 Promineifilaceae bacterium (SeqCode)
AGAATTACAAGCAGCTAAGGATGCTGGCACAGTGGATGAGCTTATTGAAGCGTCTGGATTGGATCGTGAAGAGATTCATGATGCCGTAGAAGCTGAAAAAGATGAAGCCATACAAGATGCTATTAATGATGGTGTGATCACTGCAGAACAAGCTGAACAATTAGAAACAAACGGCCCACATGGTGGCGGTGGCAAACATGGTGGTCCTCGTGGTGGTAATGGTGAACGTGGCCCACGTGATGGCAATCCTCCAGCTCCAGCAGGCGACAATGCATAAAAATTTATACGCTTGAAAATAGCTAGAGGCTCTCAAATCCGAGAGCCTCTTTTTTGTGTACCTTCCAATTCAAAAGCAATGCATTTATTTGGCGAATGAGCAGTCACAGAATTTTTTTGACAGGTTGTCGCAATATGGTCTTCATTTTCTCGGGTGCTACGCGGCGCGGATCGTTTAGGTATATCTCATGATGTTTACCATTAAACGTCAAGTTGTTTTCAGGCATAAATTGGTGGTGTAATTTAGCTAACGTCGGACCTTCATCATCATAAGATCCTATGTGCATGATTTGAACCGACAAACCTTCTTCGTAAGTCACAAATCGTAGTTTTTCTAATGCTGGTAGCTCTTTTTGTTTAGCAACAACGGCCGTTTGTTCATCTACCAATTCTCGAATGATCCAATCGGGTTGGCGTATCATCATTGTCCAATCCCATTGACTTTTATCACGATTGTCCGTAAATGTGCTCATATCCTCAGCCCACCACAATCCTTCCAACGGGAGAACCGTATAATCTTTGCCCAACTTATTTTTGCTTGCAAACTTCACTTTGTACGATACAGCATACAAAGCTGCAAGCGCTTCTTGGTAAGCTATATTTCCCGGTGTCCCATGCCCATCAACCATCAGGAATTGCATGGTTGGTACTTCAAGAATTGTGAATTTTTTATGGGTTGGTCTGTAAAGTTCTTTCTCTGTTTTCTTAAAATCTATTTTGTCCATTTCATCTCCAAAACAGGTATTCTTTTTCAAATTTCCATTTAGCATAAACAACTTTTCCAAGGAACACTTGTCCATTCTTGCGCTATTCAAATTACTTTTATAAAGAAAAGACCCGAAGCAATAAGATGCTTCGGGTCCTAAAAAATTTATGAGCGAAAAGAGCGTTATTTCGCTCTAAATAAAATTAATTTAATGGTGTCGGAACAAGACGAGCACCTTTAAGAGTTGGCCCTGTGTCATCGCTTAAAGTAAATTCATTGGCTACATCTGCAGGGACCGCCCAACGTGTCGACGCTTTAACGGCTTGCAAAATGGCTTGCTCTTGTTGGTCTACTGCTTCCCCACAAGAGATAGACGTTCCGAGTCCAACTGTAATGGAAATTTGATCATTGGTTACGGTGTAAGAGCCTCCGAAGCTGTTACAGCCACCAGACACTTGCAAATCACCATTGGCCATAAAGGATATTGCGGCAGGGGCAGGAGAATCGGTGACAACGGCCGTTTCATTTCCGTTTGTATCGCGATAGGTATCAATTTTCCAATTACCAATAATAGGAGGTGGTGCTGGAGTAGGCACATCAGGTTGTACCACAGTAATCGTTTGTTGCCGATTATCGGATTGACCTGTGCTGTTACGAACCATCATTTGATAATCAACAGTTCCTAGCTCATCATTGCCACAATCAGGCATATTCCCAGATAAGGGCGCACCATCTAAGATAACTGCCCCATTCTTGGCAATCTGCACATAATTGGTGCCGCCGCCAGCACTCCAAGAAATACTCACACATTCATTAGGCTTGATTTGTTTTGGTGCCACATCAAAATTGTTGATGGTTGGTGGGGGCACTTGTGTAGGCACAGCCGTTGCTGTTGCTGGGGGAATTGTGGCCGTTGGCGTTGGGACAGGTGTATTCGGCACAATTATGGAAACGTTTTGAGTTGCTTTACTCGTGCCACCATTGCCTGTTGCTTCTAAGCGATACTGCACATTACTTTGTCCAGGTGGGCAATCTGAGTAAGAAGTTGCATGCGGAGCATCACTCCACAACTCTGTGTTATCGCGGAACAACTTCACATTATTGATGTTACCTGTTACTTCCCAACTAATGTTGACACATTGCCCAACGGGAATTTGTTGCGGATTGACCGTAAAGCGACGAATATCTGGCGCTTGTGTATTTGGTTCAACATAAACCGTAATCCGTCGAATTTCAACGGCTCCATTATTTAGGAGAGCGCGAAGCTCATAGTCTGATGTGTATGCAGGGCATTGAGCACTTTGTGCTTGCGGTGGTACTTCATGTTCCCACCAATTTTGCCCACGAACATAGAAGTATTGTGTTTGTGCATTGGTAACATTCCAAGAGAAAGTAACACACTCTCCTTGTTTGATGTGATCACGATCTACTGAGAAATTAATACCGGGTGCAGGTGTTTGTGTAGGTAATGGGGTTGGGGTTGGGGCGCCAGGGACAATAATTCCTACCCAAACACGTTCACCAAAGGCAATATTATTTTCATCAACCATTTGCCAGAACCCTTGGTATGTTCCTGGCACCAATGGCGCTGTCAAATTAACCCACATATCATAGGTTTGTCCAGAACTGACTTGCGCCTTAACGGTCGTTGGTTCACCTCCCATGCGAGCTAATGTATTGTTACCACCAACATAGACAAACTTGTAATCTGTAGTCCACGTACATGTACCTGTGTTTTGTAAACGCCATCCTTTGCTAAAATTCACGCCTGCCGGAATGGACTGTGGATTGGTCATATCATCATCATCTAAATTAAGATCATTAATGAAGGCCAAGCCGTTTATACATGCATCTGGTGTTGGGGGAGGTGTTGCTGTAGGCTTATCTGGTTCAGGGGTGGGCACAGGAATAACGTTGTCATTCCCTGTATATTCGCGGACGAGTTCATCTAAACGCCCTGAATTTTGGAGTTCAAGTAGCACATTGTTAATTTGTGCTTGTAGTTGAGCTTCTCCTTGTCCGATGCCCATGGCGAGTCGCTGGGGAGCCAACCCTTGCCAAGCAATGGTTAGGCCTAGTTCATTGGCGGCTACTTGGGCAGGTTGTAGATCTAAAGCAACGATATCATTCCGATTTTGCTGCAGATCACGAACTGCGTGTTCTGCTTTTTCATAGCGAAGCAGATTGCTTTCGGGCATCATGCCAGTTTCAATTAAATTACGTTGCACCCATTGGTCATAGACTGTGCCGCGCTCTACACCTATGCGCATGCCGACTAATTGGTCAACACTAGTGATCGATTGTAGATGAAAATCGGAACGGACAAGTCCTGCATCTTCACTGACGAAGTAGACATTAGAAAAATCATGTAATGCTTCACGTTCATCGGTGATTGACATAGCCGCGATAGCAACATCGATTTGGGACAAGCGTAGGGCCTCATCCAAACCTTCAAAGGCCATATCTTTGATTTCTGCTTGTAAGCCAAGGCGCTGGGCAATCTCTTTGATTATGGCGATATCCAACCCGTCCAATTGAAATTCTTGGGTGTAATATTCAAAAGGAGGATAGTCGGTTGAGGTCCCAATGGTAAGAATGCCTGAAGCTTGGATTCGTTCCCATGCAGAACCCTCTGTTGGAATTTCTGCGGTGGGGGCAGTAGTTGGAGATCCATTATCTCCATTATTGCCACGGAACACAAAAAACATGATGGCACCCACAAGAAGAATTAAAATGACAATGAGGATACCAATGAGCAGATTATTACTTCCGCCGCTTTTCTTTTCAGTTTCTTCTTCACGTTCTCGTTCGTCAGACATTTATTTGCCTCCTTTTTCAATGCAAACGATATTGGAATTGGTTTGCTAGGTGATAAACTTTTTCAAATATGATGAGATCGCTTTGAGAAACGCATCACCTTTTGAATAAAAGTTGCTTGCAATGGAAATGAAGGTGGGGTGGGTAATCGCAAGCACAAAACGTAATTTCTATTGTATCTAACTCTGAAAAAATGGGCTATTTATGTCACTTAAATTGATTATTCTGAATTCAGTTTGCTCTAAATCGTGCTTTGTTTTATTGGGTCAATCCCTTTTTGTTCTTCTTGTTTTGGGGCAAGATACCAGCAGCAGCTTCTACCCCGCGTTTCCACGCATCTTTTTCGGGACCGAATCCTTCGTGACGAAAACGGTAATCATTTTTTCGTATGAATTCGG
>JBNKHS010000378.1:0-4186 GCA_050290485.1 Promineifilaceae bacterium (SeqCode)
TTACTGTCTTCCGCAAAAACTATGCAGCCATGCGTCACTACCGCCCACAAATCTACCCCTTACCTGTACAGCTCATTGCGGCCAAAGCAAGCACAAAATCGATCAAAGATAAGCAGTTGGGTTGGAAAAGGATTTTGACGCAGTTAAAGGTACACCAATTGCGCGCCAATCATTTCACGCTCTTACAAGAACAAAAGCATATCAAACGCATCGCTAAAGAAATTGGCAAACAACTTGAAACATTATCGAACGTCAAAGGAAGGTAAACGACATGATTTTTGAAACAAAACAGCAAACAATGACGCCTTGGCTGATGCCATTTTCTAAGGTGCGAAACGGCCGTTTACGACTCATCTTCTTTCCTCATGCGGGCGGTGGCGCGTCAGCCTTCACCCAATGGAGCCAAATCTTAACACCCTATATCGATTGCTATGCCATCCAACTGCCAGGGCGAGAAACTCGCTTTCGCGAACCACTTTTTCAGGAGATACGGCCGTTAATCAACACATTAACCGAGCAACTGAATTCCATCCTCGATGATCCCTTTATCTTTTGGGGGCACAGCATGGGCGCCTTGCTCAGCTTTGAGGTCGCCAGACAGTTACAAGAGCAAGGTTTGCCCACGCCGCAGCAACTGCTCGTCTCTGGCTACAATGCGCCACACATTCCTTATGACGATCCTCATATTCATCATCTTTCTGAAGCTGATTTCATAGCTGCCCTACAAACATTAAACGGAACATCACCTGCCGTCTTTCAAAACAAAGAACTGCGTAACTTAGTGCTCCCCATCATCCGTGCCGACTTCAAACTTGTTGAAACCTATGTCTACGAAGATGGAGCCCCTCTAAACTGTCCCATTACTGTTTTAGACGGCCTTGATGATGAAAAAACAAACGAAGCTGATTTACAAGCATGGCAAAGACAAACCACCTTGCCCCTACAAAAATTCACTTTTTCGGGAGACCATTTCTTTTTATATGACCATTCATCACAACTCATCCAGCAACTAATCAAGATCGTCTTTAATCATCAAATCCGATCCGTACAAGGATAATCATATGCAATTCGAATACACCATCCAACAAGCAGAAAATCAACAATTTTATCGCAACTTCGCCCAAACAGAAGTGGCTCCGATGGCCCAGCACATCGATGAAACAGAGCAATTCCCCACTGAGCTCGTGCAAAAAATGGCCGATGTCGGCTTTTTGGGGGCGCTCATCTCAGAAAATGATGGCGGAATGCCTATAGACATGGTCTCTTTTGGCCTACTAAATGAGGAAATCGGCAACGCCTGTTCATCCACGCGCAGCTTGATTACCGTACACAGCATGGTCACGTTTGCCTTGAAGCGATGGGGGCAAAAAACACAGCAAGAAAAGTGGCTGCCGCGCCTTGCCGCTGGCAAAACAATCGGTGCTTTTGCTCTCAGCGAACCGAATATTGGCAGTAATGCGGGGTACATTGAGACAACGGCCGTTTCCAACGGCAACAGCTTCATCCTCAACGGCTGCAAAAAGTGGATCACCTTCGGCCAAATCGCCGATCTTTTCCTCCTTTTTGCCCGTCAAGATGGCAAAGCAATCGCCCTCCTCGTCGAAAAAGAGACACCCGGTTTAACCATTCGCCCCCTGCGCGGCATGATGGGCACACGCGGGGCGATGCTCGCCGAGCTCGAACTCAATCAATGTGAGATCCCTGCTGAGAACATGCTCGCTGGCGTTGGCTTCGGCATAATGGCCGTCGCCATGTCCGCCCTCGATATCGGGCGCTACTCAGTCGCCTGGGGCAGCATCGGCATTGGGCAAGCTTGCTTAGAAGCCAGTCTTGCCTACACCCAAACGCGTGAACAATTTGGTAAACCTTTAAAAGAGTTCCAACTCATCCAACAAATGATTACCAATATGGTTACTCACGTCAAAGCTGCCAGACTACTCTGTTTGCAATCAGGACAGGGATTGGAACAGCAGGTTGCCAACGCCACCAATGACATCCTCATTGCCAAATATTTCGCGTCCAAAACAGCAATGGAAGTCGCCACTGATGCCGTGCAGATTCACGGTGCCAATGGTTGCAGCCGAGACTACCCGCTGCAGCGCTTTTTACGGGATGCCAAGGTGATGGAGATCATCGAAGGTAGTCATCAAATGCAACAAATTATGATCGCCAAAAACGCATATCTTTCATAACAAATTTCACCCGCAGATTGCGTGGATTGCACAGAATGCCTTCTGCACGCTTCCTCTCTTTGCGGTAATGAACTACCCCGCCGCAAGCGGGCGGGGTATCAAAAACGAATAAGGAATTATTTCGCCACAAGTGGCGGGGTATTCAATCCCTTTAGGGTAATAAAAAGGAGCAAAATCATGAAAAAATTTCTAAAATGGGCTGGTATTTTTGTTGTAGGCATACTTGGGCTTGCCATCATTGCTTTTCTTGGCTACTTCATTTATTGGAATAGCCAAGCGCGGCAAACGATTGACGTTGAGATAGAAACATTTGCAATTCCAACAGACGAAGCCAGTGTTGCCCGTGGTAAGGTCCTTGTCGATATTGTGCGTTGTACAGAATGTCATGGTAAAGATCTTGAGGGGATGTTATGGACAGATAGCTTGATGACGGGCACATTTGGTCCTGCAAATCTTACCCCCGGTGAAAATGGCCTCTCAAATTATAGTGATGAGGATTATATCCGTGCGATTCGTCATGGCTTGGGACAAGATGGAAAACCACTCATTTACATGCCCTCTAACTATTATGGTGATTTAAACCAACGAGATTTAGGTAGTATTATTGCTTATCTTAAATCGTTAGAACCTTCAGAAGAGGCTGGTCCCCCTAACACAACTGGGCCTTACTTGTGGCAATATACGTTAAGCAAAGATCAAGGATTGCCTGCAGTTAAGATGATCGACCACACAAAAACGGCCGTTGCTGTAGGCCCTGATCCTGAAAATACCGTTGCCTTTGGTGAATATTTAGCATTGCCTTGTAAAAGCTGCCACGGTGATGACTTTGCGGGACGGCCGTTTCTGGAACGTCTACGTGTCTCTTCACCAAACATCACACCTTACAATTTAGGGAAATGGACAGAAGAAGAGTTCATGACTGCAATGAAAGAAGGGTCACTGCCAGACGGCCGTTACATCCCACAAACCTTAATGCCCTGGGAAGCGATCGGGCAACTCCCCGATGAAGAACTGCATGCCATTTGGGTTTACTTGCAAAGCTTGCCCGCCATCGCCGATCAAGATGCATTGGCTTATCAGCAAATTGCAGACAATTAATTTCCAGTACGAATAAGAATAGAGCGCAGTGCCTAAAATGTTTAGGCACTACGCTCTACGCAAACCGATCCAAAAGAGTATTTCTATTGATTACAGATATTTGTACCGCAGATACATTGCCCACAATAGGATGGTGCAACCAATCGACTAAAAACATTCCCGATTTGTGGCCCCAAAATTGTTAAAATGCTAATGACAACCACGGAGACTAAGACCAAAATCAAGGCATACTCAACAAGCCCTTGCCCTTGTTCTCCCATGTTTCTTTCAGCAAAATAAAGCATAACATTCCCCCTTTGCCTATCACTGGCAAATAGAACAGATTTAAAACAGATTATTCAATAAACACCAGGTTTCTGTAAGACCGATTATTGGCTGGCTACGCGTTCCCCGGACAATGGCATTATAAACGACAAAATTATGAATCTCAATGCTTATAAGCACGCTAGCTAAAGTACAATGAGAATATTACAATTTATCTTTAGTTGCCTCCATTGCCTTACCTGATTATTATTCCCGTATGATTATTTTGCAGGGAAATGCGCTGGAACAAACTTTTGGCGCTGACGAGATATTTACAGATATCAACCTTACATTACATGCCAAAGAACGTGTCGGGCTGGTGGGTCCCAACGGGTGCGGCAAAACCACGCTCTTGCAAATATTAGCGGGATTACAGCAACCATCTGCAGGCACCATTTCACGCGATGAAGATTTAACTTTAGGCTATTTACAACAGGAAGCCGTACTCACCTTTTCTGGACAAGATAATACAATTTATGAAGAGATGCTTTCTGTCTTTGCCAACTTAACGCAAATGGAAGCCGAGCTACGAACAATGGAAGGGAAGATGGAGGCAGGGGATGCCTCAGAGGAGCTATTTGCAGAATACGGCC
>JBNKHS010000379.1:0-4164 GCA_050290485.1 Promineifilaceae bacterium (SeqCode)
TGGGTGGTTAAGCTAAAAGATTAGTGTGTTTTGGTGCGTAATGCGTGATGCGTAACAAGAAAAATTACGCATTACGAATTACGAATTATCCGTTATTTGTTCGGAATTTGTTAGATGTTGAAGCTTTGCCCAAGCTGAGGCACTTGTACATCGGGGAAGCCTTGCTCCCGTCTGAGTGATTCAGCAAAAGCAAGCGAAACTTCTTCTTCGCCATGCACGATGTAGGTATGTTTGGGGGGATTGGTGAGATGTCCTGTCCATTCCAGCAATTCATTGCGGTCAGCGTGGGCACTAAAGCCATTGATTGTTTCCACTTGCGCTTTTAATGGATATTCTTCCCCTAAGATTTTGAGTTTAGGTTGTTTTTCCACAATGCGTCTTCCAAGTGTATGTGGTGCTTGCCAGCCAACAATGAGAATGGTATTCCGTGGATCGTCTACATTGTTTTTGAGATGGTGCAAAATGCGTCCAGCTTCGGCCATACCACTGGCGCTAATGATGACTGCAGGTTCATTCAGAAAATTGAGCTCTTTGGATTCCCTTGTGGTACGTGTATAGCGGATCATATCAAAACCAAAGGGATCATTATGATGATCTTCAAGCATGAATTGGGCAATCTCGTCGTCGTAAGTTTCTGGATGGAGACGATAAATGCCTGTAGCGTCGATAGCAAGAGGGCTGTCGACGAAAATGGGTAGGTTGGGTGAAATATCGCGTTTTTCTATAAGTTGATGGATGCGATAGACGAGTTCTTGTGAGCGCCCAACGGCAAATGCAGGGACAATTAATTTACCGCCACGTTTGCATGTCTCGTTGATGATGCGTTCTAATTTTTTGTTAGCATCTTCGGTAGGTTCGTGGAGGCGTGTGCCGTATGTGCTTTCGATAAGCAGAACATCAGCAGAATCGATGAAGGTTGGATCTCTGAGGATGGGGCGATTTGGACGCCCAAGATCGCCACTGAAGACGAAGCGTGTATCCTGCTTTTCTTCTTGATCTTCTATATCGAGGACAACGATGGCGGAGCCGAGAATATGACCTGCATCGTAAAAGGTAAGGCTAATGCCGGGGGTGACTTGATACGGCCGTTCATAACCAACCCCAACAAAAAGCTTCAAACTATTCACCGTATCTGCCAATGTGTAAATTGGCTCAAGTAGTGGCAGGTTGTTGCGCGCTCGCTTTTTATTGAGAAATTCAATATCGTATTGCTGGATTTTAGCACTATCACGCAGCATGATGGTGGCTAAATCGCGGGTTGCATAAGTACAAATGATGCTGCCATCAAACCCATTTTTGACTAAATTAGGGATATTGCCGCTATGGTCAATATGGGCATGTGATAGGATTAAGAAGTCAATTTGGGAGGCATCGTAAGGCAGATTCTGGTTGCGTTCATAGGTTTGTTTACGAGATCCCTGATAGAGTCCACAATCAAGTAAAATTTTATATCCGTTGACATCAAGCAAATGTTGTGAGCCGGTTACGGTGCGAACTGCACCATGAAATGTGACTTTCATTTTGTCTCCTTTTTACTGTCGGTTGAAAAGCTTCATTTTAGTGCTTCTCTTGGATTTCGTGGGGTAATTTGTGTGTTTGGTAGGGCGGATTGCCGCCCCGTCCCGACAATGGGTGTCAATCCCCTGAATTCTTAAAGACCCATTTTGCTAAAGGCTAATTTGTTTTATCCATTAACATGAGGATTTCATTGCCATAAGTTTGGCAACGCCACGCTCCGATTTCATCAATTTGGGCTAGTTGGGCAAAGGATTGCGGATTTTCACGTGCGATGGCCCACATTGCATCTTTGCTGATGATAACGTCTGATTCTACGCCACGGGCTTGAGCCCGTTCTTTGCGCCAGACACGTAATTTTTCGTAGCGATTGATAATGTCATCGGGCGGTCGTTTCTTGCGTGCGGGGGGGGGAACGGCCGTTGTTTGTTTGCCATGAACGATAGCATTGAGGATGCCCTGTCCATAGCGCCTCACTTGCCCCGAGGACATGCCATGGATGCGACTCAGTTCAAAAGAGTTGCGGGGCATCCGATAAGCAATTTCCAATAAGGTTTTGTCGCCTAAAATTTTGAAGTGTGGTTTATCTCGTTTTTGGGCCTCTTTATCACGATAAATTGCGAGTTGACAGAGCACAGATTGCTCGACACTATCTAAATCGCGTGCGCCGTTGATTGACCAGAAACTTTGCGGTGTGAATTCATTGTTGCTGGGTGTGACCTGTGTTTGCATGGCAAATGCTTCAACTGCCTCTTCCCATCGCCCTGTAGCTTTTAATTTTTCAGCTAGATAATTGCGCAAGGGAATCAGGTAATGGGTATCGTTCTGCGCATAGGCAAGCTGCTCATCTTTCAATGGCCGTCGGCACCAATTAGATTTTTGATACCTTTTATTGAGGCGAACATCGAACACTGTTTCTAACATGCTTGCTAAACCGTATCGTTCATACCCCAAAATGCGTGCTGCCCACATCGTGTCGAACAAATTGCTTAATTCCCACTGATATTCTCGTTTCATGAGCGTGATGTCATATTCGGCTGCATGAAATATTTTTTCGATCGTGGGATCGGCAAATAACTGTCCCATCATACTGAGGTCAATATCAGCAAGAGGATCAACGATATAGTCGAATGAGGGACTCGAAATTTGAATAAGGCAAATGCGCTCACGATACGCATACATGCTGTTTGCTTCAAGATCAACCGAAAATCGAGATTGGGATTGAACATCTGCTAAGCAAGATTGCCATTCAGATTGTGAGGTGACTAATTTGTACGGGGGCAAACTCACATACGACTCCTGTGCGTTTTGATTTAGTGGGAAAAAGACGCTTGCTAAACATAATTGAACAATGCATTCATTATACCACTGGGGTCAAGATAGGATAAGGTATAAAGGAGATGAGGAGAGGGCTGATGAAGGGCATTTATTTCCACTCTCCGATCTCAATGATGATCTAAACTTGAGCTGGTTTTAGGTCTTGGACCATCAGCTGAATTTCAGTACGGCCGTTCCAATGATTCTCGCTCAATGTATATACAATATCAATATATTGCGGCAAAAAGTACGCCCATTCTCCCATACGAAAGGCAATCGCTGGAAAGCTTTTATGCGTGCCTCCAACGGCCTCTGACGCAGTGAGACGCATTTGTAGATGCGACTTGTCTTGTCCTACTGCGCGGTGATGTATCACTTCTACATTACGACTCACAAATACAGGTGGAGGATTACCAACTCCTGTTGGTTCTAATGCTCTAAGATGATTAAACAACGCCTGGTCAATGTCGTTCAAATCAAGTTCTGCATCAACCGCGATGGTTGGAAATAGATCTAACCCGTCTAACTTTTCATGAGCAATTGCTGTCATCCGCTCAATAAATTGGGGCAGATGTTCATTGCAGATGGTGAATCCAGCTGCTTGGGCATGTCCCCCATGCCGTACCAAAATGTCAGCAACTTCATCGAGTGCATCAGTAATATGGAACTCAGCAATAGAGCGGCAAGAACCGCGGCTTTCTACATCCCCTTTTTCGATGACAATTGCGGGACGATAATGTTTATCCGCCAGGCGGCTGGCAACCAAGCCGACCACACCTGATAAAAACGATTCATCAGCAGCGATAATGATTGGGGCATCTTCTTCAACCAATGTTTCTGCTTTTGCACTTAAATCTGACGTGATTTGTTGCCGCTTTTGGTTCAACTCGTTCAATTCATGGGCAAAGCGATTGCCATCAATCTGGTTATTAGCATTGAGTAAACGAGCGGCCGTATAAGCGCTTTCTAGCCGCCCAGCTGCGTTGATGCGCGGACCAATGCCAAACCCAATGGTTTCCGTTGTAATTCGATTTCCTTTGATACGTGCTACTTTCGTGAGCGCTTCAATGCCAGGACGTTTGTTGTTGTTCAGCACTTTTAAACCATCATTGACGAGCTTACGATTTTCGCCCAAGAGTGGCGCAAGATCGGCGACGGTGCCAATGGCAACCAGATCGAGCAAGCTTTCATCGGTGAAGTTTGCGCGTTCGGGCATAGCTTTGCGCAGGGCTTGGGCAAGTTTGAAGGCGATGCCGACGCCAGCTAACATGGTTTCGGGATAGTCTGAATTGGGACGTTTGGGGTTAATTACGGCCGTTGCTGGTGGCAGTT
>JBNKHS010000380.1:0-4123 GCA_050290485.1 Promineifilaceae bacterium (SeqCode)
TTGCGTTTGGGTACGCCGTAACTTTTTGTTAAACGGCCGTTTCCCTTCTGTTATACCTTCGGCGTTAATAACTGATTTATATAAACTGTTATGAATTTATCCACGAATGGCCTTACGATTGCGGCTGACGCCGCGATTGATCTTCAACTACATACCACCTACAGCGATGGCGACTGGACAGACGAACAATTGCTGGACTATCTTATCGCTGAAAAGTTTAGTCTTGCCGCGATTACCGATCATGATCGGGTAGACATCGCTTCTGGGCTGCAAAAACTCGCAGTCGACAAGCAATTTCCCTTGCTCGTGGCGGTAGAAATGAGTTCGATGTGGCAAGGAAAGCTGACTGATTTCTTGTGTTACGGCTTCGATCCTGATGACAATCATTTAGATGCCCTTGCTCAAGATGTGACCCGTCGGCAGCATGAAAATACACGGCAAATATTTAATTACCTGGTCAGCAAAGGGTATGCCGTTGAGGAACAGGATCTTGAACAGATGCTTGCACGATCTGCAGCGCAACAGCTTCCTGCGCTTTTGGCGCTTGCGCGAAAGATTATTCAAGATGAGAAGGCGGTTGGGCGCACACTCTTAGATGGTGGTTTCGCTTACATGACCCATGACCCAGCTACGATTGTTGCGGCGGCACACCAAAGCGGTGCGGTCTGTATTTTGGCGCATCCTGGACGCAGTGATGGATTTGTATGTTACGATCGTGCTTTGTTGGATGAACTGCGTCGTGAAGCGCCTATTGATGGCATTGAAGCTTATTACCCGCTGCACACACCTGAACAAACAGCGCTGTATCAAGCGTATGCTCACTCCCATGAGTTACTAATCACTGCAGGTTCTGATTCACATCGCCCAGATAAGCCGCCTATTAAATATCGCGCTGAATTATGCCGTGATTTGCTGGAAAGAGTGGGTATTGAGGTGGCGTAACAAACGTGTCGTGTTAGGCTGTTCGAAATTAAGCAAAAGCAAAAAAGTATTTAACGGCCGTTTCAGATCCAACGCCGTCAAATGAACCCTCTTAAAAAAGATCATCATTGACCCTTATGTGATTAAACTTTATAAAATTGATATGGATATATTGCAAATACTAAATGATGTGCCTGCCACAGAATTTAATACTTGGTTTTCACAACAATACCGACGCTCACACCTAGAAAGTGTGAATGAACTTTGTCGAGCGGTGCTCACCTTTATCGAAAAAAGTGGAGTTAAAAAATCAAGTTTTCTTATTACATATTTTGGCGAAGCTACACAAATAGAAATGCAGTCCCGTTATCAAAATACAGCAAGATATGTCATGCGAGATCTGCTTTTGAAAGTGTTTTATGTCTGCCAACAGGATGGGGATGATTGGGTTTTAGCTGAGACTATTCCCAAATTTTTGTTTTCTGATGAATATACAGGATATACATTAAGTTATCTTTTTTATGTCTATGGTAGGCATGAAAAATCAATCAAGACATTGGACACGATTTTTGATAAAGTATATGACCTAGGAGGATATGATGAATTTTGTGCTGGATTTATTCAATTGATGATCATTGCTGGTTTTGATAAACAAGACTTTTCCCAATCAATGTTGGCATTTTGGGAGGAAGTTGTTGCCAACAATTCACATAAATTATCTATCTTACCATTGTTTCTATTAGATATTGAAAATCAATCACATGATTATTTTCATGGACGAATTCATTGTTATCCTGAAAAGGACGTGTTTTTAGATTTCGAGGCGCTTAGGAATAATATTGAAGTTGTGGATGTGACGCAAAAAGAAGACGTTCTTTACGTTGAGAAAGCTTTTGAAAAGTGGAAAGAAATGTGGTGCCCAAGTATTGAAACACGCTTGTTTGTCTTTAACCATGAAATTACACGCAAGATGATTTCGCCAGAGTTTTTAATGAATTTAAAAATGGATTGTTTTGCGGGTGCGAACAAAGATGAAATTGAAATTGTACATATACAGCCCGATGAAGCTTTTCGAATATTATTTGGTTTATGTGTACTGGGTCCTTTAAATAATCCTGGTAGCGACACTTATTTCTATGCACGATTAAAAACTTGGCAGTCAATTGCTGGGTTTCTTGGAGAAAATGAACACTTTGATTTAAAGATGATTGAACAAGAGGCAAGTAAGGCATTTTGGGCTTTTGTTAGAGCTAAAAGTAATTGGTTTGAGCAACAAGGTGATGATCATTGCATCCTTTGTTTGCATCCAGATCGCAAAGGTATGGGAATTACGGCCGTTTCCACAGTTCAATCTTAAATTGCTCTTTTGAACTTGCACAATCAAGCAGACGCGAAAAGGCATTTCAAATATGCGCCTTCTGCGAAGTTGATCGGGTGGTCGAGGGCGTGGCTGGTGCGTTCAATTTCGGATAACGGCCGTTTCACATCCAATGCCGCTAAACTAACTGTCTTGAAAAACGTGTCCGCATCGACACGACTAGAGCAAGAAGCAGCAACGAGAATCCCCCCTTTTTTGAGAACACCGAGACCGAGTTTGGTTAAACGGCCGTATGCCGCCAATGCACCTTCCACCTCATCCTGTTTTTTAGCAAAAGAAGGGGGATCGAGAATAACGATATCAAATTCCCGTCCTGCTTGTTGTAATTCTTTGAGCAGTTGAAACGCATCTCCCGCTAGCAATTCATGTTTAGCGCGGGCAACATTGGCGTTGTCTAGATTGAGTTCAAAATTGCGTTGCGCATCTTGTAACGCAGGTTTGCTTAAATCAAGGCTGACCACTTCCGTTGCGCCGCCACGTGCCGCGTATACAGAAAATCCCCCTGTATACGCAAACACATTCAGCACCGTTTTTCCCATAGCCAACGATTCCACTTTGGCCCGATTGTCGCGTTGGTCGAGGAAGAAGCCCGTTTTTTGTCCATGCACCACGTCCGCTTCAAAACGAATATTATTTTCTAAAAATGGGACAGGGTGATCTGGCTGCTTGCCGATGAGGGCTTGTCCATCTTGCAGGCCATACAAATGCTCTTTGTTTTTTTGCATGGCTCGGTTGAGCCGAAGAATGACGGTTTGCGGCTGGGATACGGCCGTTAATGCCGCTAACACATTCTGCAAATGTGGAATCCACGCCACGCTGTACAGTTTAAGCACGAACGTTTGATCGTAGCGGTCAATAACGAGGCCAGACAGGCTATCATTTTCACCATGCACTAGGCGGTACCCATTGGTGTTGCTTTGCGGCAAAGGGAGGCGCTGCTGAACGGCCGTTTCTAATTTCGTCTGAAACCATGCTTGATCAATCGTCGCCGATGTGTTCGCTTGCAAAATGCGCACGCGAATTGGCGACAACGGATCATAGAGTCCAATCGCCAAAAATTTACGGTTTTTATCAAAAACAACAGCGAGATCGCCAGAACGGCCGTTAAAATTTTGCTTGCGAATCGAATCAGCAAACAGCCACGGATGCCCTTTGCGGATGTGGCGCTCTGCCGCTGGTGTGACGTGGATGGCGATGCGTTTTTCGTTTGGCTGGGGTAGTTGTAATAGCAATGAATCCTCACATGAAGTATTCAGTGTTCACTTATCAGTTTTCAGTGACAATCTACTAAAAACTAACTGCTGAAAACTGAATACTGGTTTCCGCAATTCTAGCGTAAAATACGGCGACTAACGAAGGAAGGTATTTTTAATGACACAAGTAACCATTTCTGTTCCGGCAACGTCAGCCAATTTAGGACCAGGCTTTGATTGTTTAGGTTTGGCTCTGAATCTGTATAACCATGTCACATTTACGGCCGTATCGGAACCCACTTTACAAATTACAGCCAAAGGAACAGATGCGTACAAGGTAACCACAGACGAGAGCAATCTCGTTTACCAATGTGCTAACATTATTTTTGAGAAGGTCGGAAAACGGCCGTCTGGTTTAATTATTGAACAAAAAAACAACATTCCGGTGGGTAGTGGCTTAGGCAGCAGTTCAACGGCCGTTTTGGCGGGCATGTTGGGCGCGAATGAGTTGTTGAAACGGCCGTTTTCCCTCGCAGAAATCCTCCAGTTTGCTACTGAAAAAGAAGGTCATCCCGATAACGTAGCCCCTGCCCTATATGGCGGTTTAGTCTTGGGGGTTGGCCATGGTGAC
>JBNKHS010000381.1:0-4073 GCA_050290485.1 Promineifilaceae bacterium (SeqCode)
CATGTGATGCCAACAACCTCGACGGGGACACCATTGACAGCGGCATTGCCAGTCATCTGATCAATCAACAATTCATCGGTTAAATCATTGACGGAAACACCAGCATGTGCTTGGGCCACTTGCAATTGCACACCCTCACGATCATGCCCCCATCCATGGGGAACACTAACCACCCCAGGCATCACATCTTCTGAAATTTGTAATGGAATTGTCACTTCCCCAACGCGTGAACAGACTTTAACCAGTTGCCCATCGCTTAAATTGCGAACGGCCGTATCTTGCGGATTCATCAACAATGTGCAGCGATTTTTCCCTTTCACTAAGCGCTGACTGTTATGCATCCATGAGTTGTTGCTGCGTAAATGACGCCTTCCAATCAAAACCAATTCCCCTTCTTCCGCTGAACCATTAAGCAAGGTGTTCTTCACCCGCGCCAAATCCGCGACAAAAGGTTCTGGCAGCAACTCGATCTTGCCCGACTTAGTACAAAGTCGCTCCTTGAGAATTGGTTGTAACGGACCCAAATCGATGCCATGAACGGCCGTTTTTAACATGCGCAGCTTCAATCCTTCCCCGTCTAGCTTTCGCTTTGCCAAATTATTGGCTCCATAAGGCCCAAACCGTAACCCTAAGTCCAAAATCTTTTCAGGGGACAAACGTCTTTGAAAATCGAGCTTACCCCGTGTCGAGCGTGGATCGTAATCCCGATCTCCTTCCAAACGTTCCCGCAACGCTTTCAGAATTTGCCAATCGTGCATCATCCCCGCTTCTGGTTCAAACAGCGGTGGAGAATATTTTGTGGTGTTGCGCACGGCCAACGTATGAAAAACGAGATCGTAGTGCGCTGTCTCTAATCCAGTTGTTGGTGGCAAAATAATATTGGCGTGACGCGTTGTTTCATTGATATAAATGTCAATCGAAACCATAAACTCTAGCTGTGAGAACGCTTCATCCAATTTACGGCCGTTTGGCGTTGACAAAACCGGATTCCCCGCCAACGTCACCATCCCGCGAATTTGCCCTTCCCCTGACGTCAAAATCTCATCCGCTAAGGTGGCGCTGGGAAATTCACCACTAGCAGCAGGCAATCCACGTACCCGCGATTTACGGTAATCGTAGCCCCCTTTACTCCCCATCATTGTGGTCAACCCAACAATATCAATCGCTGGCAACGTGAACATGGATCCCCCAACTGAGTCCAAATTTCCCGACAAAATATTAACCAGATTGATCAACCATTGGCATGCACCACCAAACTGCTGTGTAGAAACCCCCATACGGCCGTAACAAACTGCCCGCTCTGCTTGTGCAAATTCGCGCGTTAAACGACGTATCGTCTCGGCTGTAATCCCCACTTTATCGGCAACTGCTTCGGGCTTAAACTCAGCAACCAATGGCTCAATCTCGCCAAGCCCGTTGCTCATTTCCGCCAAGTGTCCCGGCTCGGCTAAGTCTTCATCTATTAACGTATGCACCATTGATAGCAGGAACAAGACATCGTGGCTGGGTTTGATAAAGTGATGTTCGTCAGCAAATACGGCCGTTTCTGTACGCCGTGGATCAATGACCACCAACTTACCACCCCGCGACTGCAGCTTCTTTAAGCGATCCCCAATCCCCGCTGCCGTCATCAAACTCCCATTCGACGCCAACGGATTGGCTCCCAACATCAAAAAATAATCGGTGCGATCCACATCGGGTACAGACCATAACTGTTGATGGCCAAACATCAACAAAGCCGCAACCTGATGCGGTAACTGATCTACAGAACTGGCCGAAAACCGATTTTTAGTCTGCAAGCTGCGAATAAATGGCGCGTTATAGAGCATCGCCCCAAGATTATGCACATTGGGATTGCCAGCATAAAGGCCAACCGCATCCCTACCATGCTCAGCCTGAATGCGCTGAATGTTGCGTACAACCTCCTCAAACGCCTCATCCCACCCTATTTGCTCCCACCCATTTTCCGTACGCCGCACAGGGAACTTTAATCGATCAGGATCCGCATAAACATCAGCCAAGGCAGTTGCTTTCGGACAAATATGACCATGACTAAACACATCCTCCTTATCTCCTTTAATAGAAAGAATGTGCTTGCCATCCACTTTGATTTCAAGGCCACACATCGCTTCACACAAATTACAGGTACGGTAGTGGGTTGTCGGACTCATCTCAGTTCTCCTTCGAAAATAAACCTTCTGTAAGGGCGAACCTATGTGTTCGCCCAAAGCGGGCAGACACACAGATCTGCCCCTACGACAATATTTTCATCCATGATGGTCAATAATAGTTGCTATCATCTCCGTAAAAGTTAATTCAACGTCGAGGGGCAGGTGCAGTGGGAAAAAATAACTGCACCACTCGCATAATTTGCGAGTAATCTTCAATAGAATCACACCAAAACTCTACATCAATCATTCGCAATGCACAATTAATTGTTCACCATTCACAATTTCTTAGAATATTTGTCCTGATATCATACTCCGCTATAATTGCTAATTGGCTTGAAAGTGCGACGTATTTATTCGGCACGGCGGCTTATCAGGCAAATTTATTTTTTGGAGGACAGATATGTCTTTAACGAAAGAACAGAAAGCCGATATTTTTGAGAAGTTCGGACAACACGAAGGTGACACCGGCTCTCCTGAGATTCAAATTGCAATGTTCAGTGCCCGCATTGCACAATTGCAAGATCATCTCAACTACCACAAGCATGATGAAGGCTCACGCCGTGGTTTGCTCATGTTGGTTGGTAAACGTCGTCGTTTACTCGCTTACTTGCGTAAAAATCACCCAGAACGTTATCGCAAAATCTTAGCAGAACTAGGATTACGTCGTTAATCGTTAATGCAATGTGGGAGGGATGGCTTGTGTCATCCCTCTGTTTTATTATATAGTAAGTATTATTGTTAATTGTTGGAGCGCTTTCTACTTAAAAATGTTACATCGGGTGTGTAATCGGCAGAAAGTTTTTGATGATTTAGGAATTGGGCATTGCCCCATACAAAATGGTTTGTATGAGCCAATCCCCAGTCCCTAATCCAAGCTCCAATCCAAATTGTATTATTGATGTTGCGGTATTTCCTGTCGCAAAGGGATATACAGTTAGCCCTTGCAAATAGTATCAGGCTCGTCTCTCCCAATACGGCCGTAAATAGCCCACTTATCAATAAACAAAACTTACCCACTGGAGGTAAAAAATAACTTATGGAAAGTGAACAAACTTTCACAGCAAAGATTGGTAATGAAGAAATTACCGTTGCTACAGGTCGTCTTGCCCAACAGGCAGGCGGTGCTGTTACCATTCAAGCAGGCGACACAATGTTGCTGGCTACAGCAACCATGTCCAAAAATGCACGCGAGGGAATGGATTTCTTCCCACTTAGCGTTGACTTTGAAGAAAAAATGTATGCTGCCGGTAAAATTCCAGGCAGCTTTTTCCGTCGTGAAGGACGCGCAACCACAGAAGCGATTTTGATCTCACGTTTGACAGATCGTCCATTACGGCCGTTATTCCCCGATGGCATGCGTAACGAAGTGCAAGTCATCATCACCACTTTGTCATCAGATGATGAACACCACCTCGACACTCTGTGTGTCAATGGGGCCAGCGCGGCGATGCACATTTCCGACATTCCATGGGGAGGCCCCATTGGTGCTGTACGGGTCGCTTATATAAACGGCCGTTTCGTGGCCAACCCCACCATTCAAGAAATGGACAACAGCATTCTCGACTTGCGCATGGCCGGAACCAAAGATGCCATCATCATGGTTGAAGCAGGTGCCCAAGAAGTAACCGAAGAACTGCTCGTCGATGCCCTCGAATTTGGTCATCAAGCAATCCAACCCTTCATCCAAATGCAAGAAGAGATGCGCGAAACTGTTGGGAAACCAAAACATGAAGTAGAACTCGTAGAGCTCGATCCCAATATTTTAGCCATGGTCACTGAACAATTTGGTGAACAAATTAATACAACCATGGCCGAAATTGACCGTCACATTCGCAATGAAGCGATGAGCGAACTCCGCGAACAAATTGTCGAACACTTCACGCCCACCGAAGGGGAAGAAAC
>JBNKHS010000382.1:0-4067 GCA_050290485.1 Promineifilaceae bacterium (SeqCode)
GAGCCGATGCTTTGCGCATGTATGTCGTCTTTTTGGGGCCATTCGATGCGGAAGTGACGTGGGATGATGTCGGTATTCGTGGTGTGACGCGCTTTTTGGATCGCTATTGGCGTTTTGTGCAGGAGGTTAAGCCTATCTTGCAAAACGATGATGATGTAAGACCGAATCCAGCTTTTGAGCGGATGGTGCATAAGGCAGTTAAGCGCATTACGCATGATATGGAACGATTCCGTTTTAATACGGCCGTTGCTGGTTTGATGGAATTCTTGAATGAGTTGGTTACATGGCAAGATAAAAAAGTTATGTCAACTCAATGGCGGGAAGCAGTTGAAGCCTTCACCTTGTTGATGGCTCCGTTTTCCCCTTTCATTAGTGAAGAGATTTGGCAAACGGTGTTGGGTTATGAAGGTTCGGTGCATCGCCAAACGTGGCCGAGCTTTGATGAAGCAAAAACGATTGATGAACAGGTGATGGTGATTGTGCAGGTCAATGGCAAGGTGCGTGACAAAATCACGGTACCAATAAATTTGGATGAGGCGACGGTGCGCGAAACGGCCGTGTCTACCCCAAATACACAGCGTTATGTCAATATTGAGCAAATCAAAAAAGTGATTTACGTGCCCAACAAATTGATTAACATCGTTTGTTAAAGCGTGTCAGGTATCAGGTGTTCAGGTGTCATGAATATTCTTGAAACATGAGCACCTGACACCTTTTTTACGGCCGTTTTCGTTCCGCACAACTTCCCTTATAATTCCGACGTGTCAATTTTTACCAATAGGAGTCGTTCAGGAATTATGCTAAGAACAATATCTTCATCAGAGCGGTTTATGTTTAAGATTGGGCAAGAAGAGCCTATCTTTTTTACGATGACGGCACGGATTATCGGCGATTTATCTTTAGCCGAATTGGAAAATGCGTTAACCAAAGTGCGACAAAAGCATCTATTAACGGCCGTAAAAGTGATTGACGATGGGGAAACACCACCCTACTTTGTACAAACCGACCCCGCAGATGTACCGTTACGCATCATTGAAGATGGTACAGACGGTTTGTGGCTGGAGGTAATCGCGCAAGAGTTAGTCACGTTGATTGATGCGACAAAAGATCCTTTGGTGCGTTTTGTTTGGATTCAGGGAGATGGATTTTCTGACTTGATTGCCGTGTGTCATCACGCTGTTGCCGATGGTTTGAGTGCCTCTTATCTGATGCGTGATATGATGACTTTTTTAGGAAATCCTGAACTGAATGTTGCTCCATTACCTATGAATCCAGGGTTAGAAGAACTGATTCCGGCGGATGTTGAGGCTGAACTTTTACCTGCAATTCAAGCTGAAATGGAAGAACAGATGGTGCACTTTGCGACAGCGACGCCAATGCCAAGAGAGGTGCCTCCCCCTTCAAAATTTGTCGTGCATGGACGAGAACTAACATCTGCACAAACGGCCGTTTTGGTGCAACAGGCGCGGGCAGAGGAGACCACCGTGCATGGTGCGCTCGGTGCTGCGTTTTTGTTGGCCTTTACCCAACAATTTGGAGCCGAAACGGGTTACACTCGCACCATTCAAAGTCCGATTAACCTGCGCCCCCATTTGGCTGAGCCATTGACTGAGTCGATGGGGACGTTTGTTCATATTGCAACGACGGAGATCGATTGCACTCCTACACAAGATTTTTGGCAGGTTGCACGTGCGGTGCGCGATGGCTTTGTCGCCAAGCTAACCCCTGCTGAGCTGTTTAGCTTTCTGCTGATGGTGAAGCTGACGCCATTCATCGATCGCGAGAGTTTTGAGACGATTTATCATACCTCGATGAACGCCCGCCCTGATCACGCCCCTTATGATTTTTCGTTGTCGAACATTGGCCGCCTCGATTTTGTAGAACAGTACGGCCGTTTTCAACTCAAATCTTTCTACGGCCCGACCTTTAGTGCCACGGTTGATGAAAATGTGATTGGCGTTTGTACGGTGAACGGCCGTTTGTCGTTCACCTTCATCCACAAACCAGAATTCATAGAAACGGCCGTGGTCGAAACCATCATTACCCGCGCTTTGCAAATCCTCGGTACTGCTGTCAATTGGTAACAATAGAACGCAGATTGTACGCTGCGCGTACACGCAGATGAAACTGATTGTCCTGATTTTATAATCAGATCAGATGAATCTGTCCAATCAATGAACAACCGAAGATTGTAATCTGCGTTCTATTTTACCGGCTGGATTAAACAATAATTATTATTAAATGGATGGCCCCTAAAAGAGCCCCACCAAAAATCCAAAACCGCGAAAACCAATTGTTAAAGGTAACCAAAGGATGGTTACGCAAAACCCAATGCACCCCCGCATGAATAATCAAAAATAGGTCAAAGCCAATTTGAAATGGCGTTGATTGCACATTCCATAAAATCCAAAGCAAAAGAGGCACATGTAATGCCGTAAAAAGTTGATACCCTGCTTCATTGCTGAGCGGTGTCCAGCCAAAAAAGACACGCCACTCCTTTTGGTATGTTGCATCCAATTCGTGCATGGTGATGAAAGCAATATTGAGCAAAAAGATAAATCCGATCCAAGTTTCCATTCGTCATTCTCCAATTCGTGTTTTGATGAGTTTAGATTACAGATTGGATTGCTGCTAAATCTACACAGAGTAGTGCCAAACAGTGCCACTTTTGTGGTGCGATGGGGTGTTTTCAACAAATGACCTACGAGATGTATTTGTCTTCTGAATGCAGCATAGATTTTGGTAAAGGAGCATGATATGGTCAAGTGAATATTTTTTCGCGAACAAGGAGTGTCAGAATGAAAGTTGTAAACTTGCTGTTTAGTGTAATGATTTCTATGGGTATGCTTGCCATTGCTTATGCAACTATGGCGTTAGCTCAACCCCAAGGTTCTCTTGCCCCCATTCAAGAAATTTCGCCCGTCATGAAAAATTATTTTAATGGAGAACGTTACTGCACATCAGTCTATACAGTGACTCATCAATCTGCTGATCTGGGAACTTATGCCCATGTTTATTATGATGGGAGTGATCAAATTGTGCATACAGAGAATGACACGATTTCTGGCAATGGGCAAAGCAAAGTTTATGATGTTGCTGATATTTCTGTGGCATCTGGCTATACGGGATCGGTTGTGATCTCATCAGACCACGGATTTACTGTTTCTTTGGCATCTTGCCCAGGATCAGCTTATGAAATTTCTGGTTTGATTGTCGATGCCTTACAAAATCCAGTCGAAGGCATTACTGTGACGTTAGATTCAGGGGGAGTAACACACACTGATGATAAAGGGTTTTATTTATTTGATGTTGCTGAGAATGCGGGGGATTATCGGGTGACACCTTCATTTCCGGGTATATCGTTTTTGCCTGTGTATCGAGATGTAACTGTGCCACCAGCAGCACAAGACCAACATTTTTCTTTGGCGACCAGCTTAATCTCTGGAACGATTCGAGATAAAAACAATACCCCAATGGCCAATGTGCGCGTGACCACAGACAAAGGAGATGACGTTTTTACGGACAGTCAGGGAAGATATCAATTCTCAAATTTATCTGCAGGAACGTATGTGGTTACGGCTATTGCGAGTGGTGTTGATTTTGTGCCTTCCAATCGTTCTGTAACTGTTCCACCGATTGCCCAGGATGTTCATTTTAATGAAGGACGGTCTGTGTATCTTCCGCTGATTATTCGATAGAAAAACGGCCGTTTTTCTATCGAATAATCCCTTAAGTCTAGAACAAACCTGCGAGGTCTTGCCTTCACAGATTTTTTATTTAGTTTTGTAAATGAAGAGAGGCAACCAATGCATCTAGGCGTGCCAATCTAGGATCGAAGTCGTCGCCGGTGAGTGCATTTAATTCTTCAATGAGGGTTGCTTTGTATTCTTCATACGTTTCGGAATTGGTGGCGGTTGCTTTGACATCTTCGGGTGCACTTTCTGCAGTGTCGGGCAATGCTTCGGTGCTGACAGGCCAGTGCAGTGAGATATAGAAACGGCCGTCTTCGGTTAACCCTTGATAGTAGTAATGTGTCGTGTCATTGCTCCAAACCCCAATTTCTTGCC
>JBNKHS010000383.1:0-4052 GCA_050290485.1 Promineifilaceae bacterium (SeqCode)
ACCAGCCCTTATTGAAAACTGTTTATCGTTTACTGCTAACTTGATTAGCCCATCGCTTCTAACACTACTTGTGCTACATCCTTCACCTGCATGGGTGATCCTTCCTCTGTATTCGCATCCTTCATCATGGTCATACAGAATGGACAGCCAACTGCTAACGTATCTGCGCCAGTTTTATGTGCTTCTTGGAGACGGTTAAGGTTGACAGCTTCTGTGCCATGCTCCTCTTCCTTCCACATTTGAGCGCCACCGGCACCGCAGCAGAAGGAATTACTGCCACTGCGATCCATTTCCATGAGCTTCATACCCGCTTTGCGCAGTGCTTCGCGTGGTTCTTCATAAACTCCATTATGACGACCAAGGTAACAGGGATCGTGATAGGTCACACTTTCTAAGCTTTTACCGTTGAGTTTGAGCTTGCCTTTACCAACTAAATCGGCAATGAGTTGCGTGTGATGGAAGACATCATAATGACCACCAAACTCACCATATTCCTTGCCAATCGTAGAGAAACAGTGCGGGCAGCTGGTAACGATCCGTTTTTTGTCTGCGCCTGCTTCGTTGAGGGTTTCGATATTGCCTAGGGCCATCTCGTAGAAGAGATACTCGTTCCCTGCCCGACGCGCTGAATCCCCAGTACAAGATTCAGAATCACCCAAAACAGCAAAGCTCGTGCCCGTTTGGTGCAAAATGGTGGCCACAGAGCGCACCACTTCTTGTGAATCTGGATTGAACGCACCCGCACAACCGACCCAAAGTAGGTATTCGTAATCTGGATTTTCTTCAACAGTGGGGACATCAAAGGGTAATGGTTCTGCCCATGCCATGCGGCTGTCGGTTGATTGCCACGGATTGCCAACGCGTTCCATGCCCACAAATGCCCCTTTGAGCTCGTTGGGGAAGGCACTTTCCATCAATACTTTGTCACGACGGATATCCATAATGTCGTGCATCGGTGTGTTGCCGACAGGACAGACATCGACACAAGCACCACAAGCGGTACAGGCCCAAATGGCGCTTTCGCTGATGACGTAATCCATAAGGGGTAAGGTGTCTGCTTCGCCGCTGGCTAGTCCCAGCATTTCTGCTTTGACGTGATACCGTTTGTTGACTTCTAGTGCGGCTGGCGAAAGCTCTTTGCCTGTGTTATACGCGGGACATGCTTCTTGGCAACGATTACACATGATACAAGCGTAAGCGTCAGCAATTCGTGTCCTGTCGAGATCGAACAAAGTTGCTGCCCCGAATTGTTCAATCGATTCATCTTCAAAGTCAAGTGATTTAAGCTGTCCCAAATAAGTCCGTTCGGGGCTGGTCATGATGTTGAAAGGCCCCATAAAGAGATGAATATGTTTGGTGTAGGGGAAGTAAGGCAAGAACATGACGACAAGCCCGATAGAGATCCACCAACTTAGATGCCACCAAAAGGTCAAGGCATCGGATGATGTACCGACGAAAAATGTTTGCGCTATCCAGTTGGCGAACGGTTGCCACGGGTCGCTGCCATGCTCAGCAATGAGGGCGGCGGCGGCAACCATGCGGAAGCCGATGTGTGCCAGAATGAACAAGATGACAATTAAAGAGTCAGTGCCAATGGCACCTTCACGTGCTTTTTCATTAAGGAGGACGTTATCACGAATTTGTAGTTTGGTGTCGCCATAAGCAAAACGGCGCAATAAGAAGTAGATGACGCCGACGAGGACGACGAGGCCAAAGAGGTCGGCAAGCAGGCGGTACACATCACCAAGTGGGTTAGCTAAGAAGGTTTCTTCAAAACCGTTAACAAGTCCCTGAGCGACTTCAATGCCATTGACGATGAAGTAGAAGATAAAGCCCCAGGCAACGCCGAGATGGATGATCGATGATACTTTGCGGTGGCGCATAATACGGCCGTTTGTAAACAAAGCCATCAACCCCTTGATCGAGCGCTGCACGATGTGGTCCATGTACAACGTGCCTTGTCCCCGATTAATAATCGCGAACATTTGTCCCCATGTATTGATCATGGCGACGACACAAATGATTACCAATAAGACAAAGAAGGTTTTTTCTGTGGGTGATAACATGTGCACTCCTTTGGAATTATGAAGGATGAGGGATGAAGGATGAAATTTTCATTGCGAATTGCGTGGTTCCTATCTCTCCTCAAAGCGTTTTTAAGGGAAATCTCTCTGTCGGCACAAGTGTATCATTTGCACCGGATTCGCACCATTGTACACGATTTTTGACGCAGTGCATCATGAATTTTGTATCAACGTAAATATAAAGATATATTATTCAGAATAATAAGGCTTTAACTGTATTGAAAATATTGATATTTTACCTGCCCCCAATTTCGTACCAGGCATTTTGCATCATTTCTGTTGTGCGTATAGCGTATGTAGAAATTGCATTGATATTATTTTGAGTAATATTCTGTATATTTTCAGGCTGGGTGGCACACAATGCGACTAAATCACTGGCCATTGCAGCAGGTTGGATAAAGTGTGCAATTGCACTACGATAAGCCGAATATGCTTGTTGGACTGATTCATCGGTGCCGGTTACATCCATCTCAGGAAGGGTAGAGATCGTGTTGAAAATAGTGGTTAGGCGATTACAATCTGGATTCTCATTTTGATAAAACGTGCCAGTAAGCCCTTGAAATTCTACAAGCATATCGTGCAAGATTGTCATTTGATCCAACAAAGCAAAATGTTTTTGTTGTGGGCTTGTTTGAACATTAGGTGCTGTTGAATTATTAGCTGAAGTTGGAGGCGAAGTAGGCGGAATAGAGGTTGGTGTATCTGTTGGGAATGGTGTGAAAGTTGGGTACATTGTTGCTGTTGGATATGCTGTTGCTGTGGCTAATGCTGGTTGTGTTGGAATTTGTGTAGCAACAAAAGGTAATTGTGTGGGATATGCTGTTGCTGTTTCATATGCTGTTGCTGTTGGAAATGCAGATTCGGTGGCATAAACAGCGACTGCTATTTCATTCTCAATTGTTTCTTGCGTTTCTTGTTGATTTGACTGGCAAGCAACACTCAAAAATAAGAACAGAGCTACAAAAATGAATCGGAAAACATTCGACTTTGTAAACATTATTGATTCTCCTCAAGAATATTAATTGCTTGAACCATTAAAACCTTTACCTCGTTGTTCATAGTCAAATATGCATTAATATACATGTCCCCTACTGTGTCTATTGTTTCTGAATTAGCTACGGCTGTTTGGCATCGCGCAATAATTGGATTCATACTGTTCATATAACTTTGCCATGCCTGACGATACAAATTATAAGCTGCTGTTTCTTTAGGACTTTGATTGTTGACAGACTTGATCTCTAAGTTTTGTAGTTGATGAAAGTTACTAATGGCTAATTGGCAATCAATGGGAGCTTTTTCATATTCAGATTCCATAGGGTTAAGAGGGTTTGAATTGTTACCCTCGAAATTAGATTTAATGCCTGATACATTGATCAAAACCTGATTCATCTTTGCGATTGTAAAGCTGATTAATGATGACGTAAAAGTTGCAGAGGTTTCTGCAGGATTTGCACTAGTAGAATTGATTGATGTATTTGTTTGATCTGTATTCTGCACTAATATTGTTGGTGAGGGAATGGGAGTGTATGTTGGATTCGGTGTATAAGTTGGATTAGGCGTATAGGTTGGTAATTGTGTAGGTGCTTTTTCAACAGTTAAAGTAGGCAATGGCGTATAAGTTGGATTTGGTGTGTAGGTAGGATTTGGTGTGTTAGTTGGTAATGCTTCAATGGTCGATTGTACGCCGGCAATTACCTCTGCTTCCACAGTGGATTGTATATTTGGTTGACAAGCTGTTATCAGAATTGCCCATAAAAAAATGAAGACAGTAAAAATAGAATTTGGTAATTTCACGAGGTTCTCCCCAAAAGTTAAATTAGCACGGTAATTTTATTCAGCTAAGCTACCAGTTACAAGTGACAATCTTCCTAAAGATCGCGGTCAATGACGATAGTTCTGCAGATAGAACATCCCAATCTACGATTGCACACCGTTTTCTTAATGATGCACGAACTCCAGAGAAAATAG
>JBNKHS010000384.1:0-4046 GCA_050290485.1 Promineifilaceae bacterium (SeqCode)
TGGAGACGAAAAAGCACTCGCGACGCAAATTCAACAATTTGTTATGCAACCTGACTTACGCGAGAAAATGGGGAGAGCCGGGCAACAAAAGGTGCTGCAAAATTATACGTGGGAGATTGTTGCAGATCGGTTGCGCTTGGTTTATGAAAGTCTTGTTGAGTGAAGAATGATTAAACGAACCTGTTCTTAGGCTTTTGATGTTGCAATGGTTAAGTAGAAGCGGTTTGTGTGGGGTGTGTGGTTGTTTGCTAGTTTGACGGGGTGGAAGAGGGCCATTGAGCTGATTCGGTTGTAGAGATTGGTGAATTTAGATTGCCAGATGGGTTGTTGGTGGGCTTTGGCAGCGCGTTTAAAGCTGTTGCCTTGCCAGATGTAATCGCCTGCGTAGTGGAGGTTGCTTGTAGCAGGTTTGAGGTTTTCGGCGAAGCTGGCTAGCTCTGGTAGGGTGGGTAATCCGTATGCGATGTGTTCACTAAGGTAGTGGTGGGAACGGCCGTTTACCGTTTGGTAAAAATCGTGTAGTTCCTGCTCATAGACGATATGTTCTTGACTGCCAAAAGGCGCAGCGATGATCACAATTTGTTTACAGACACGAACGCACTCTTGCAGTAGGGGCAAGCGTAAATCTTTGGGTAAATGCTCCAAGGTGTCGATGCTAACAGCCGCATCAAAACTATTGTCAGCAAAAGGAAGTTCGGTGCCGCTGGCATAGAGATGTCCTGTACCGTCGGGATTGACCGAAGTAATTTTATAGGGCAGGAATTTTTCTAGCAGTTCGATACGCCCGCCAACATCTAAAATATGCGCTTGACGTTCATTGTTCTTTAGGGATTGTTGGAGTAGTTGGCTGACCACGTAATGGCGTTCGTAGACGTCGTAGGGCATCAGTTTTGTGCGCAAATCGTTCATAGAATTTCTTTTAACCACTGCTGGAATTCAGCCATAATTTTTTCGGGCTCAAATTGTTGAATATGTGCTTGCTGTGTTTGGATGATGGCTTGGCGCAGAGTTGGTTGAGTATGAATTTGGTTGAGAAGTTCGGCAAGGACATCATACTGTTTTTGTTGGATGAGAATGCCGGCGTCGCCCATTGTTTCGGGTATAGCTGTGCTGTTGTAGGCTAATACAGGTACATCAAAGCGCATCGCTTCGATGAGCGGAATGCCAAAGCCCTCGTGTTCACTCATCATCACAAAAAAATCGGTGCGGCGATAGTAAGCGGCGAGTTGGGCATCTGTGACACGCCCTGTAAAGATCACCGCATCTTGCATATCATACTGTTTGACAAAATCTTGCACCCATTCTGCGTAGGGGAGGGTGTGCCGCCGTGGTCCAACCAAATATAGTTTTGCCTCTGGCTCAATTTGGCGATAGTAATACAACAATTTGATTATATCTTCGCACTTTTTATTAGGGGCGATGCGGCCGACGAAGAGGAGGTTGGGATGGGATTGAATGTTGTCAAATACGGCCGTATCGGGCTTAATCATTTGTAATGTTTTAGGCATGAGGAGCGGCTGGATTTTAATATTGGTAAAGCCGAGCTCCTGTAACGTTTGGGCACTGTACTGCGAAAACGCAATGTTGAGAATAGATCGGGCCTTAAATGCTGTTAACTCAGCAATGTTTTTTTCTAAATCCATCGCATATCGCCCACCCATTCCTTTGAAAAATTCTGGGGGGGTGACGTTGTGATAGCAAAGAATAAAGGGAATTTCTTGAAACTTTTTTGCCCAGGCGGTGACTTCATTCACTGTGGCATAATGGAGAAGCAGAATGTGTTGTTTGTGAGGACGGTATTTGTTTAGAGACTGTACTCGTTTGCCTAATGTAGGATCAACTTCGCTAGCATAAATAATGGAATCATATCCCCAACTTCTGATCGCATCTTGCAGAGCCAGCGCGTAGTTAGAAACGGAGTAGCCCGGTGTGCTTTTGCCAATAAGTTGATGAATGGCGACGGGACGGCTCACGCTTTTTGCTCCATCTCTGCAATTGTTTGTTGTAACTGGGCGATCTGCTCTTTGAGTGCAGCAATTTCGGCTTCTTGTTCTGCTTGTTTTTGTGCAACTGGATTGACGACACGCAAAATACGGTCGTTGAAGCGCGTCTGTTTTTCCCCGAGTTTGTTGACATAAAACAAAGTGAGTTGATGAAAACTTTGTTTTATGCGCGTGAGAAGGGGAATCGATGAATCAGTGATCTCTGGGGTGATGTACAGTTGATCATAATATTGGGTTGCTTGGTCAAGCGCGGTGCGGATTTCGTTGTCGTCTGTTTGGTAGGGGGAATCAGAAACGGCCGTAATGGCAAACTCCGCCCAACGATCTGGTGCTGAAAATTGATGGTTTTCTAAATGTGTATGAATTGCCTCTTGCAACAGTTGAATATCTTGGGGGGGAATATGAAGCGAGAAGACTTTGGAAAGGTTATCTTTATGGATCATGAAAATGTGGAGACCTCAAAATAACAGGCAGTTATGTGCTGCTCTGACGATGTTACACAGATAGATCATATTAGCTTCACGATTGACTAACTTTGAGTTGCGGTTATTTGTCAACGATATCTAACCAAGAATTCCCACTCCATCTCTTTGTTTCTAACGTGGTATAGTCAACAAGTCTAGATGTGTTGTGCCCGATTGTAGAAATATTTGCATTATTTCTGCTTTGCTACTGGTAGAAACAATATGGCCTGATCTACGGTCAAGGATGACGATATCGTACTCTTGCTGTTCCATCATATCCAAATATATTTCTGGTTCCATTTGGCAGGAACGTTTAATATACTCAGGAAAAAACTCCGTAAGAACCATTGGACGGTGGGTGCGCAGTAAATTCTCCATGCCCCGCCAAGCTAACGGTTCAACGCCTTCAATATCGATTTTGACCATATCAATACGATCTATATCTGTGAGGAAATTGTCCAAAGCAACAACGCGTACATCAATAAGGTTGGAAAGGAATCCGTCTAAAGTGACCACTTGATTCCCTTCTGCTTCTTTGTAATAAAGTGATTTATCAGATGCTGTTTGTAAATGGGCGTTACTATAGCTTCCTTCGACCATTAGCTTTAAATTGTCTTCTTTTTCTCCGACAGCGTGAGGATATAATGTTACATGTTCAAAATTGTTCTCAGCAATGCTTTGTTTAATCAGTTCGCAATTGCTGGGCAATGGCTCAAAGGCAATGATCTTGCCACTTTTGCCCACAACTGAAGCAGCTAACATAGCATGATAACCTACATTGGCTCCAATATCGATAAATGTATCTCCAGGTGATAAGCGTTGTTTAATTTGTTCGGCGACTAATGGCTCATAGGTTTTGTGTCGGGCAATACTGGCTCCAGTGGCATAATCATTTTTGCGCACAAATAATTTGAAAGCTTCTAAATCTATGCAAACAGGCTGATTTTCCGCAGCTTGTAGTTTTATGAACTCGTCCCCATATAAAAAGTGGTGTACGAGACGGTCAATGTCAAAATGGAAATTGGTCGTCATTTTGAACCAATGGTTTAGTTCTTCTGATGTGGGTTCTCTTCTCAAAAGTAGTCGATGGCAATAATAGATATCTTTCTTGGTTACCTGATTAAAAGGACGACCAACCTTATCCCATTGGTTGCGTAGCGGTTTTGGGGCGTTTTGGTATAGAGATAAGCGTGTCTCTTCAGAAACAACTTTATGATAAGTTGATTGAATCGATTTTAGAATACGTTGCATGATTCACCTATGGATATTTTATAGTTAGGTAGGGATTATAGAGGATTCTAAATCTGTATCAAGATGTCTAATGTTATGAGGAGGGCGAATTAAGTGTGTAAAAGCAGGACATTGCTATGTCCTGCTTTTACAAGAATTTAGATTAGGTTATTTCAGAATAATTGGCAAATAAGTGTATGTAATATCGCCAATAAATAAGTTGACATTGATGGTCTGTGGAGTATTTTGAACTGTGCTATCTGGCGAGGTTGCGGAGAGTTGGAGTGTGCCTAGATTATGCCATTGATCTGTGAGATAGGGTGTGGTATCGACAGAGAGGGTTACGGCC
>JBNKHS010000385.1:0-3989 GCA_050290485.1 Promineifilaceae bacterium (SeqCode)
TCGTAAGCAACGGTTTCGGCGCGGATAAACCCTTTAGCAAGGTCGGTGTGAATCACCGCAGAGGCTTCGACAGCAGTTGCCCCGACTTTAACTGTCCAGGCACGCACTTCATCTTCACCCACAGTGAAGAAGGATTGCAAGCCCATTAGGTCGTAACTGAGGCGAATGACTTTATCTAAGCTAAGTTCGGTGACGCCATACTCTTCCATAAACATTTCCAGCGAATCTTCATCACCAGAAGCGCTGATTTGGGAGAGTTCCATCTCTAATTTGCCGCGTAAGTTAGCCACAACGGTTAAGGGGTAATCGTAATCGAGTTCAACCTCATCTTGATCGTCGCCGATGTTGATGATGACGACGACTGGTTTGAGGGTTAACAAACCGTAGCCACGCACGGCTTTGAGCTGCTCATCGGTTAGGTCTAGGGTGCGTAACGGCCGTTCTTCGGAGAGGGCGTCATTCATTTGTTGGAACAGAGCCAATTCTGCTTGTGCTTCCGCTTTATTTTTGAATGCACCCCGTTGCAAGCCACTTTCTAACTTCTCAATGCGTCGTTCAACCACGACCAAATCGTTAAGCAAAAATTCCGTGTCTAACGCCTCTAAATCGCGGCTGGCATCGACAGATCCATCTTCATGAGGCACCAAATCACTTTCAAAAGCACGGACAACATGGACGAAACCATCGAGCCCAGAAAGATGATTTAAAAGTTCACCACCAAGTCCCCCTTTTTCATTGGCCCCTTTTTTTAAGCCAGCAACATCGGTGTAGGTGATGCGCGCGTAGGTGGTTTTCTTGGGATTGAACATATCGGTGAGAATATCAATCCGTTCATCTTGCACGTCAACTACGGCCGTTAAGACATCAAAACGTCCGCCCATGCTTTGTCCTGTGGGGGCATCCCCTTTGGTCAGGGCATTGAAAATGGTGGTTTTCCCTGAACTGGGCAATCCAATAATTCCTAATTTCATAATTTATCCGCCTTCTGCTTTCTGTAAGTCCCAGTTATCAAATACCCAACCATTATTCGCCAAGCCGAAACGGGAACGTGCGCCAATGCCTAGTCGTACCGTTTGAGGCTCTGTTAATGTAAACGTGTGTTCAAAGACATTCCATCGTCCAAACCCGGGTAATATCCAGCCTGTGCCTCCATCGGGCGCAATAATACGAATTTCTCCTGCTGTGGGGTCATCTGCAAATATTTTGTTGCTTCCATCGTATCCCATCACCATATCTGGATAAGTACGTACTCTAAAAAGGTATGTGCCTGCATCTAGTGGAAGGTCAATAAAGAAACGGAAGCTGATGGGACCGTTCCCTTTGAACATTTTTAGCGTATATTGACCATCTTGTAAAAAGAGGCTTTGTTCGTGCGGTGGAATTTGATAGTCGGGCCAAACACGTGTTTCGGGCGTATACCATTTGTCCCATTCTTCTGTGCCAAATCCGGTGGGACCACTGTCAGATTCAAATCCATAACCGTTGGGTAGTTGTAATTCAGGCGCATTATTTTTGTTATACCAACCATCTTCAAAGCTGCCATTGGGCAAAATATCTGGGCCAAATGTGAGCTCTGCAGGTGGTGGTGGCGGGGGTGGCGGTTCTGTATTTTGCGGAACGGCCGTTTCGGTGGGTACCGGCGTGTCTGTAGGGACAGGCGTGTTGGTAGGAAGTTCTTGGGTTGCGGTAGGGATAGGGGTGCTGGTTGCCGGTGGAGGCAATGGTGTTTCGGTTGCTGCTTCAGTCGGAACGGCCGTCCATGTGGGACTAACTTCGGCAAGGACTTGTGCTGCGGTATTGGCCGCAACTGTTTCGGCAACAGCAGCATCGACTGTAGATAATGCACTTGCCGTTCCTTCCACACCAGCAACAATTGTCGCTTGCATTTCTTCTTCTGACATGCCGCTATTGCAAGCAGATACTGTTAATAATATGGCAATGATGCCCAATACGATTTGTATGTCACTAAAATTTCTCTTCACCATTCGATACCTCCAGGTCATTTCCAAATGAATCATTTCCTGTAATTCACGATTTTTGCTAGATTTATTTCACAATCGTTTTGTGAATGACAATCATTGCTAAAATGGGTTTTCATTTTACGCAACAACAGGTGCAACATACTTGACGTTTGCAAGTCGTCGCACCTGCCTTTACTTAACTAACGGAAATGAACCTGAGGATTTTATGCGCCCCCTAATAAACAAGCAAATTATTCTTTACCACTCTTCATAAACGGAAGTTTGCTATCTTAATGAGGATTGTTATCAAACGGCCGTAAAAAACAAAAGGATCTATACGATGAAATTTGATATTCAACAAGCAACACAAACTGATCATGACACAATTTTAGAAATCCACCGCCAAGCATTTGGTCGCGAGGCAGAAGCTCAATTGGTTGATTTACTAGTAAAGGCCAATAAAGATGTTGTATCTTTAGTTGCTGTTACCGATGAACAATTGGTTGGGCATATTCTGTTTTCACCAGTTACGCTTGAAAACGAAGCAGGAATCGTTGACATTCGGTTGCTTGGATTGGGGCCAATTGCTGTGTTTCCGCAATTTCAAGGGCTTGGTGCCGGTTCACGATTGATTCCAGCAGGGATTCAGAAATGTCGGGAGCTGGCATTTGCGGGTATGGTTGTTTTGGGTAGTCCTGCTTATTACGGCCGTTTCGGATTTGTCACCGCGAGTCAGTTTGGGTTTGCAAATGAGTATGGTGTTGATGCTGCGTTTATGGCGCAGCCATTGTCTGCAGATGCATTTTTGCATAAAAGTGGACTAATTAAATATGCACCTGAATTTGCGCAAACCGGCAGCTAAAACTTAGGAGGCAGTATGCTTACAAAAGAACAAATTATTGATGATTACACGCTTACTTTTGATCCTGGCGATAAATTAAACGGCAGTTTATATATTGGCTGCAAAAGCGTTAGTAATGAAGATTTACAAAATTTGGTTGAGGTGATGCGCCAACAGCAATTGTGGTCGCCCGCAGAATTTAAGCAAGTGGCAGATGAGCATAAATCAGCTTACAAAGCACAGCTTATTTTTGTCGAAGCAAAGTCATATACTGCAGAAGATAATGAGTGGGTGATCGCCCGTTTTGATCATGAAAAATATCCCTCAGATGATCGACGGTGGCAAGCATGGAAGCAGTTCTTTGACACAAACTTCGTATAATGAATCTTCGTACAACCTGCTTCTATTGGTTAGAGATTGGAAATCGACGATCTCCAATCTCTAACCCCAAATCCCTGTTCCCTAATATGGATACCACCACTCTTTGGGTTTGTCGTCAAAGTCCCAGTGCACGTGTTTGGTTTCCATGAAACTCATTAAGCCTTCTTCCCCGAGTTCGCGGGCGTTACCGCTCATTTTGTAGCCGCCAAAGGGACCCCCATAATTGTCTGTTAAGGGATCGTTGATCCAAATCGTACCCGCTTGCACATCTTCAAAAAACTGTTTTGAGCAAGAAAATGATCGAGGAGGATTTGAACCGAGTTGAGGAGAGTGCAACCAAGTCCACATACAGATTAGGGGTTTGGTTTGAGAGATGTGAGGATAAAGGTGAGAAGAGTGCTCCCAAGTTTATTCCTAGCTCCACCTACCACAAAGAGGAAGCAACACTCAAACCAACCAAAGCCCATTACCCATCCAATCCAAAGCCATCATTCAACCCAAAGAGAAGAAAGGAAAGAAACCCCCAAGCCGAGAGAGGAAGCTTTCATTTGCATGTTTTGTGGTCGTGCTAGTCACTTAGATGAGTTTTGCTTCTGGCGGAAGAGAATTGAGGGGAGGCGTGTTGAGTATGCTAGAGACTCATATCGTGATGAGTCTATTGATTTTCCGCCTCGCTCTTATTCTCGTGTTTCGCTTCACTTTTACTCTCATGCTTCTCGCACTTTCTCACGTTGTTTGCCTCGCACTTCTTCTAGTCTTTACCTCAATTCGCTCATGGACCCAACCATCGCTCATATGGTTTTGGT
>JBNKHS010000386.1:0-3986 GCA_050290485.1 Promineifilaceae bacterium (SeqCode)
ACGTTTGACACGTCCACCGGAATTTAAGCTGATTCCTGAATATGTGGAACAAGCGAAAGAGAATGCACGTAAATCACATGGCTCTTTTGAGATTTTAGATGATTTCGATGCTGGTTTTGTGGATGCAGATATTGTGTATCCAAAAGCGTGGGGTTGTATGTTGACAACTGAAAGCCATGAGGAATCTGCTGAAATCAGTAAGAAGTATACTGACTGGATTACAGATGAACGTCGCATGGCTTTAGCGAAAGATGATGCGATTTATATGCATTGTTTACCAGCTGATCGCAATATTGAAGTGACTGATGGTGTGATTGACGGGCCTAATAGTGTGGTTTATGATGAGGCAGAAAATCGCTTGCATGTGCAGAAAGCGGTGATGGCATTAACAATGTAACTGCTTTTTGAATAGGATGCTTATTTTTAGGAGTAGGGATTCTGTCTCTACTCCTTTTTTTATTATGATAGCGTTTACAGAAACGGCCGTTTTTTGGAATGATGATGGGTATGTTGAAATTGTGTTGATTGGTGTTCAGGAGCCTGAACAACTCAGCACCATGCATGCAGAATCATTAGCATTATTGGAAAAATATGGTCCAGCAAATGTGTTGATTGATGGCAGAAACGGCCGTGTTAGTCGTGATGCATCTAGCTTTATGATCATGCGCCGTTTACATGCGACCCCCAAACTCAAGAAAATGTTTATTTTAATTGATAAACAGACAACGAACCCAGTCGCGGGGCGCGAATCTGGGATTGTGATCACAATCTTGACAACAGCATTAGGTTTACGGCCAATTTACATTTTTGAAGAAGAAAAGGCAAGAAAGTTGGCGAGGGAGTCAAGTGAAAAGCAATGAGTAGTGAGGACTGAGTTTCAAAATTCTTGTTACTCAGCCCTCGTTCCTTTCAACTCGTTACTTATATTTAGTAAGTTGGTAAAGAAGTGTCTACTTCCTTAGCCCAACGATTAATACCACCATCCAAATTCAACAACTTATCATTTTGGAACCCATTTTTACGTAATTCTTTGATGATATCTGCACTGCGCGCACCGCTACGGCATTGTACGACAATTTCGCGAGATGGATCCAATTCACCAATCCGTTCCAATACCTTCCCTTTTGGAATTAAGACGGCACCCAAAGGTTCTAAATTAGAGATTTCCCATTCATGTGGTTCACGTACATCTAAAATGAAGAGATCGTCCCCATTATTTAAGCGCGTATTTAACGCTTCTGGGCTGATTTGATGAACTGGTGCTGAGTCACCATTTTCGTTGCCATTGACGTAAAGGCTGTGATCATGGGCAGGCATGCCGCAGAATTGTTCGTAATCAATTAACTCAGTTTGTGTTGGATTTTCACCACAAATAGGGCAGTTTGGATTTTTACGAAGTTTAACTTCGTTGAATTCCATATTTAAGGCATCGTATAACATCAAGCGCCCAATTAATGGTGTTCCTACACCCAAGATCAATTTTACGGCTTCGGTTGCTTGAATAGCACCGACAGTACCTGGCAGAATCCCAAGGACGCCACCTTCAGCACAACTGGGAACAAGTCCGGGTGGTGGGGGCTCAGGGAAGAGGCAGCGATAGCAAGGCCCTTCTTTGGCGTAAAATACGGAAGCTTGCCCTTCAAAACGGAAGATACTGCCGTAAACGTTCGGTTTACCTAACAAGACACAAGCATCGTTGGTGAGGTAACGGGTAGGGAAGTTGTCTGTGCCATCAATGATGATGTCATACGGCTCGAATAGTTCGAGTGCGTTGTCTGAAGTTAAGGCAACTTCGTAGGTATCGACTTGAATGTGCGGATTGATGTCAGTGATGCGATCTTTGGCGCTGGCGAGTTTTGGACGCCCCACATCTTTGGTACCATGAATGATTTGGCGTTGCAGATTGGTGTAATCGACGACATCGTAATCGACCAAGCCGATACGGCCGATTCCAGCTGCGGCCAAATACATGGCCAATGGGGAACCCAATCCCCCCGCACCGATAAGCAATACGCTGGCGGCTTTGAGCTTCTTTTGCCCTTCCACACCAACTTCTGGCATGATGAGGTGACGACTGTATCGCTGAACTTCTTCATGCGACAATTCGACTTCTGCGACTGCCGCTGGATCTATTAAAGTTGTTGAACTCATGATTTACTCCGTTTTTGGAGATTAGAGATTGGCTCCCATTGGTCGCGAGATTGGAGATTGTTCTGTCGCCCAATCGCAGCGGTTGCTTGTGTCAATCTCGAATCTCAAATCTCTATTTCACTGATCTGTTTATCTAATTTTTGCGTGTTGGTTAAGCCATAATTTATTTTATGCACATTCCCTTTGGCATCCATAAGGATGGTTGTTGGTAATGTAAACACGCGATATTTGTTCGCTGTTTCTAGTTCTTGGTCGGCATTAATCCTTTGAATCGTTAAATGACCGTTTCGCGCTTGGTTGAGTTGATCCAGAAAACGGGATTGTGTTGGACAAGCAGCACAACTTTCGCTTTGAAAGTAAAGGATGGTTGGATTACCCGCAACGGCCGTTTCTAATTGACCAATATTATGTAAATGCCACTGTTTAAACAAGGAATATGCGATAGCACCAATGATGATGATGATGCCAGCGATGATCAATCTTTCTACAATCATGAATATCCTCGCTTATTGAATTGGGCTTACACGAAAACCGGGTACGCCTAATTTGTTGAGTTGGTAGTAAATAAAGCAGCCTGCACAGAAGCCTAAAAATAAGTTGAGTGCTGCCAGAAAGATAACGATCCATGTCAATGCCCACCCTAAGATCGAGATACCAGCAAAGAGGGCAATGGCAGATAAGGTGACAAATACGCCTCCCAGCCCTTGTGAAAAGCGATGGGGTTCGGGGTTATCTTCAATTATATTGGGTTTGGCAACACCAATCGGTTTAAGAAAAGATTGGTAGATTTGTTTGAAGAGGCTAAGGTTGGGAACGGCCGTTCCTAACAACATCACCACAGCAACAAAAACAACCAACCACACTGTATCTAATAAAAAGGCAAGCAGTAAAAGTCCAATAATAAAAGCTTGGTTTACTTTTAGTGCCGTTTGGTCAACTTTACGATTAACACTTTGTGCAGACATATCTAAATCTCCAATCTCAGCAACCATAGGTTGCGAATCTCCAATCTCAATTAACGATCATCCACCAGCAATAGAAGGAATGATCATTAACGTGTCACTTTCGGCAACTTCAGTATCAGCGCCATCAAGATAACGGACATCTTCTTGATTGAGATAGATGTTCACGAAACTGCGCAGTTCACCGCCTTCAAACAGGTGTTGGCGTAATTCAGGGAATTGATCAGTGAGATCATTCATGGCTGAACCGACAGTGCCACTGTTTACGGTTACTTGCGCATTGTTACCAGAATACGGCCGTAGTGGGGTTGGAATACGAATTGTTGTCATTGTAAAAATCTCCTTAGATGTGACGAGGGTATTGTCACGAATTTGTTTCTTGAATAAATTCTTCGATAAAGCGGGACCGATCTTTCGTCAATTGCCACGATTGACTATAAGTAGGCTCCCCTTTGAGTACTTGTGTAATCATATATGAATAGCCAGGCCAGCTAGCCCATTGCAGATCCCGTGGCGAAGCAACCGGGACGTCATCTGGATGGCTGTGGAAAATGCCAATTACATCCAAACCATTCATCATTGCCTCTAATTCCACTTGTTGCCATGCAGTGGGATCAATACTGAAGCGAACAGGCTTTTCTTCTTCATTTGGCCATACATTTTCCATAGGACGAATATCAGTGACGATATTGTCTTTTGCTGTTGTTTGTCCCAATAACAAGCCACAGCCTTCAAAAGGATAAGAAGCTGCACCGTGGGCTTTTATTTTTTCATGTAGCTCTTTTGATAATTTCAACATTGTAAACTCTTTAATTGTTGTCTCGGGAAATAAAAAACACCTTCCCGAAAGATAAGGAAGGTGTCTGTTTACAA
>JBNKHS010000387.1:0-3984 GCA_050290485.1 Promineifilaceae bacterium (SeqCode)
GTAGGGCATGGTTTAGAGACGACAGGGGAGCGACAAGCTGCTGGTAAACCAGAACAAGGAACGATTCAATTAACGGCCGTTCCTGTAGAAGGGCAAATTGTATTAACAATTATTGATGATGGTCGCGGAATAGATCCAGATAAGATTCGGAAAAAAGCCATTGATCGTCAAATTATTAGTGAAGAAGATAGCAAGCAATTCAGCGATGCTGAAATCACCGACCTCGTTTTTTTGCCCAACATGAGCACTGCTGAAACCGTTACTGATATTTCGGGGCGCGGTGTAGGTTTAGATGTGGTTCGTTCAAACATTGAGTCATTAGGTGGTTCAGTTTACGTCACGAGTAAAGTTGGTCAACATACAACATTTCACCTAACGTTACCATTAACATTGGCATTGGTACAGACGATGTTAGTGACGATTTATGATACCTTATATGCGATTCCTGTTTTAAGCATTACAACGGCGATGTATGTTTCTGAAGCTGATTTGACCAGTGTCAAAGGGAAACCTGCCATTAATTGGGCGGAGGAAGTTGTTCCACTTGTTGATTTACGGGAACAATTTGCACCTAAAGGGCAAGCAATGGAGAGACCAAACGAACTTAAACCGAGCATCATTGTGGTGACGTGGGGTAAGATTCGTGTTGGTTTAGTTGTTGATCAAATCATTGGGCAACAGGAAATCGTGGTTAAATCTTTAAGTCCACTTTTAGGGCGCGTTGCTGGTTTGTCTGGTGCGACCATTTTAGGAGACGGCCGTATCGCTTTAATCATTGACATTCCCAATTTAATCAACACAGCTCTATTTGAGCGGAGAACACAACAATGAGTGAACAAGCGCATCAACTTTGGCGACAATTAACCCAAGATACCACCTCTCCGGATGGCATTTTACAAAAAGCATTGCAATTTACACAATACAACATGAAAGGGCTAATTACTGAATCGTTCCAAGTTGAATGGATTGATTGCCAAACCCATACGCTTGATAAACTGAATGAATATACTCAAACACCAGAGGATGAAACTGTCGCTGTTTACCTGAAAATTGGCGATACGTTAGCTGGGCATGCGCTTTTGGTTTTTTCAATGGCTGATGCATACCAGCTTGTTGCCTGGCTGTTGGACGAACCAGTCGATACAACGCTAAGCCTTGATCCCCTCATGTCTTCTGCTTTGGCTGAGATGGGAAATGTGATGGTTGCCTCATTTTTGAATGCTTTTTCCCAACTGCACAAGCAAACGTCAATTTTGCCTTCGCCCCCAGCGGTTATTGTGGATATGTTGGCGACAGTAATGGAGGTTGTTGCAACCGCCGTTGCCGCAACTTCGGACAAGGTTACGATTATTGAAGCTGATTTTAAGCATGAACACAGCGATTTGCTGATTCGATTTTGGCTCTTACCTGATCCCACTGTATTTATCATACCCAATTAGTCATGTTACAAGGAGATTTGATTTGACCCCGCAAGATTTGTGGCAACAAATTATATGTAATGAAATGCCGGATGGGGATATCGTGGTGGCCATGCAAAAGGCTGTGTCTGATTTAGAGCTGTTCACACAACGGCCGTTTACTTTGAATCAGATGCAGATCAAGCTAATTCCCTTCACTAATTTGCGCACCTATGTGAACGATCCGCTATTTGCTGCGGCAATCTTTTTGCATATGAGTGATGATTTGCCGGGGTGGGCTGTGTTTACCCTTCCTGAAAACCGAGCTGTTAGAATTGTGGATTGGTTATTAGAAAAACCCACAGGGACAACGTATGATCTGGATCCTTTGGCTTGTTCTGCTTTGGCTGAAATGGGGAATATCATGTTGGCTTCGTTTCTCTCGCAGCTTTCTCAATTTACGGGGGTTTCAATACGGCCGTCTCCCCCCTCTGTTGTTGTCGATAAATTAGCAACGATTCTAGAAATTGGCGCTGTTTCCGTTTCCGTCATCACAGATGAGCTATTGGTTATTGAAGCGATTGTGGAAAATAAAGTTGAGGGCGTGCAGATACGTACTTGGATATTGCCTGATCGATTTGCTTTTCAATACGATCAACAAGATATTCAGCCATATTTGGCAGAACTGATAGACAGCCATGGTAAATAGTTTTCAGCAAGTTTCCATAGGCCAAGTTGTTACCAGCAACACGCCAGAAGATGTTCTCGGGATTTACGGGTTAGGCTCTTGTGTTGCGGTTATTGTCTATGATCCCAAAGCTGTAGTTGGTGGTGTATTACACGCTTTATTGCCTACCCAGGTGAATAATGAATCATCAGTGACAAATTTACCCACTAAATTTGTGGATCAAGGTATTCTTAAATTGTTAAAAGATGTGTATGCTTTAGGGGCGCAAAAAACTCGTTTACGCGTTTATGTTTGTGGTGGTGCAAAAATAATTTCGACGACCGTTTATAACAACACCTTAAATATTGGACAACGCAACGTTGATATGGCTCGTGATGTATTGAAACAAAACAGGTTTAGAATTTATGCAGAAGCAGTTGGTGGTAATACAGGCCGTACGATAAGATTTTATTTGGAAGACGGCCGTATTACGATAAAAACATTAGGACATGAAATCCAAACATTAACCAGATAGTTGCCAAATAGGAGACTCTCATGACAAAAATATTAGTTGTGGATGATACCCAATTTATGCGCCAACGAATCGGCAAACTACTCCGTCAACATGGATATGAAACAGTTGAAGCACAAGATGGCGAAGAAGCCGTGCAAGTTTATCAACGGCAAAAGCCAGACGCCGTGCTTATGGACATTACCATGCCCAAAAAAGATGGGTTAACCGCCTTAGGTGAAATTCGAGAATTGGATCCGAACGCCAGTGTGATTATGCTGACAGCATTAGGTCAACAAGCGACAGCTTTACAGGCTATCCAGGCTGGAGCGATTGATTTTTTGGTTAAACCTTATACGCCAGAGCAAGTGATTAGCGCTTTAGAGCGAGCATTGGATTAAATTTATGAGTGATCCCCAACAAATTTGCGTACTCATTGTTGATGATTCCGCATTCATTCGGCACACATTACAAAAGCACCTTTCTGCTGTGCCTGATATTAAAGTTGTTGGTATAGCCCGTAATGGCGTAGAAGCCTTGGCTGTCATTCCGAAGTTAGAGCCAGATGTGGTCATTATGGATGTAGAAATGCCACAAATGGATGGGCTAACGGCACTCAAACAGATCATGATTGAGTGCCCTACACCGGTTATTATGCTCAGTGCGTTAACCCAAAGAGGTGCGAGTACGACGATCCGCGCACTCATGCGTGGTGCAGTTGATTTTGTCCCTAAACCAGATGCAAATACAAGTCTTCACGTTGTTATTGAAGATCTGGTTGAAAAGATTCATTTGGCCACAAAGATGCAACAAGTTGATCCGCACGGAACGGCCGTATCAACTTCTCATTTAGCTAAAAGTCCACCGCGCCCGTTCGTCAGTGGCGACAAGTTAATCATTATCGGTACGTCAACAGGGGGCCCTCGTGCTTTACGACAAGTTGTTCCTCAACTTCCCGCCGATTTACCAGCCGCAGTTCTAATTGTGCAGCATATGCCTGCCGGCTATACAAATTCATTTGCACAACGCCTGAATGAACTCTCTAAATTTACAGTGAAAGAAGCAGAACAGGGAGATCATATCGCCTGTGGGCAAGCCTTGGTGGCTCCCGGTGGTTTCCATTTGCAAGTGAGTAAAGGTCGTGTGTATTTAGATGATGGCCCTCCTAGAAATCATGTGCGTCCCGCTGTCGATGTAACCATGGAAACGGCCGTAATCCATTTTGGATCCAATATTATTGGCGTCATCCTGACAGGTATGGGGAGCGATGGTACAGCAGGGACAGAAGCGATTAAAGAAGCAGGTGGCATAACAGTAGTAGAGAGCGAAAAAACAAGTATCGTTTATGGGATGCCTGGAAGTGTAGTTAAGGCTGGTTACGCCGATTATATCTTGCCCACTACTAAAAT
>JBNKHS010000388.1:0-3976 GCA_050290485.1 Promineifilaceae bacterium (SeqCode)
CACGTCCAATGAAGCGGGTTAGCTCTGCAGGTAGATTGTGTCGTATTTTGATCGGCGGCGTTAAATATTCGTCGGAGATGGTCGCGCCATATCTGCCTGCTTTTATATCTTCGAATAGGGTGACCGTTTCTGGGGCAGGATCGACGGCCAATTCATTTTGTAACGTTTCTTGGCAAATGCCGAATTGGGCCAATGCATGTGTCCGATCGCCAGCTAAGACGTAGGCGTGCATGAGTTGGCGGTGCGCTTGTTCGCGCCAAGGCTCTAGGTTGAGCTGTTGCCGGGCGAGCAGTTGCGCTTGTTGATAACGGCCGTTTTGCAAATGATCGCGTGTTAATTCATACATCGTTTCTAACGCAAGATTGTGTAACGACTCTTGTTCTTGGCGTAACCATTCTTCGAAGGCCAAGCTGTCGCAGGTGAAGCCGGGTAATAAATCACCGTGGTAGTGGGATACGGCCGTTTCTAAATCACCCTGATCAATTCCTGCGAAAAATTGATGGACATCCAAAGCATAATCACTGGCTGCATTAAACTGTACGGTTTGCCGTGTTACCACCAAGTAAGGTTCGTTTTTATCCTCCAAATCACCAAGCAGTTTACGACATTGATAAAGCGCTTGCCGAAGATTGTTGCGCGCTTGTGCTTCTGGTACGTCTGGCCAAAAGATCGCCATTAAAACATCGCGGGCAATCGGTTTTTCGGGATGCAGCAATAAATAGACAAGCAATCCCTGATTGTTTGTGGAGCGAAAGTGGATGACGGGCTGATGCGCTAATGTGATTTGAAATGTGCCCAATAGTGAGATGTTGAGCCGAGACATAACGCTCATTATACACGGTAATTTTCTGTCGTTAGCAAAAGTGCTAACGATACAGTTTTCTTCTGTTAACGCCAACGGAATATGGCGATAACAGCCGTTTTCTAAACTGCAATCATGACTTGAAATTTTGGAGGTAAATGATGAACAGTTTAGTTTCTACGATGACACATTATCAAGCACAGAGCCATTCAACACAGGAAACACGACGCAAAGCCAATCATCTTTTTACGCAGATGCTCGGTTCAGGCAAACGGCAAATGATATGGCGCAAATTATTGGGCCAGCAAAATAAGTTAGAAGCGCTGTCCACTATAAAAAAGAATTTGCGACAAATGCCCAAGCATGGAAAAACAGTTGTCAATATTCCACTGCACAAGATTGTGGGCAGTGAAGGGCGGGTCCACGATTTTGACAAACAATTTCGGCCATTAAAAAGCCATGTACGGGATCGCTGGGTTGGCATTTTTATGGCGGTTCGTCAAGGGAAGCTGCTACCTCCAGTGGAACTGATTCAGGTTGGGGATGAATTTTATGTACGCGATGGGCATCATCGTATTTCTGTGGCCAAAATGTTGGGTCAGGCCGCAATTGAAGCAGAGATTGTTTGTGAATTCGTTTAGAATTTTTCCTAAAACCACAGAGATCGTGGAGAATGCAGAGAAGAACAAATTTTGTTCTCCGCACACTCTGTGATTTTCGCAGTTGTTTTTAGGATAGGGTTTTAGTTATTTGCTAGCATCAACATCCATGGGATGATCACAAATAATGTAATATGCATTTCCCGCACATCCTTTGCACAACACGATCCCATTTTTAACAACTTCACGTTGGTTGATGATTTCTTCGCCACATTTGACACACAAGGTGCGGATGTTGGGTTTGCTGATAATTTCACCAATGGGCTGACGTAGCTGTACCAGTTGATAGGCAAGCAGTTCTGTGACGGGCATGATTTGGTAACCAATTAAGTAGCTTTCCCACCGATTTTTAGCGTTAGGCGCATAATTGGGGGCAACGTCTCGGCATTGGGGATGAGGATAGACACGAACGGCCGTTTCTGTGCGTGTATCGACAAAGGTAGCTGCCATTTTCCCATAATCTTCAATGCGCATCGTGCGTCGTCCGACCCAACAATTCGTCGCCACGGAGACACCATCGGCACCACAGCCATCCGTTTCCATAATGGTTAACAAGCGCTTGCGTGTTTGTGGAACTTCCAGCCCCAACAACTCCCCCGCAAACAGCCCCATCCGAACCCCCAAAACTTGCCGAGGGCACAAATGTTTATGCATTTCTGTTGATTGGTTAAGAAGCGTTTTTAGATGTGTCAATTTCTTGTTTTTGCACCGTTTGTAAGCGTGCCGCTACTTGTTGCCATTTATGAATCAAAAGCGGTGTACATTCAGAACAAACCCATAGCTCCTGACCCTGATAGCGCCAAGCGATAACAGGCAGCATATCTTCACTGCGATCACAATTAAAACAAACTTGTTTTTTGATGTCACTCATTATTTACTCCCAGAATTCTCTATGAATGTTTCTATTATAGCAAGTAGATCAGCAGTATATTGGGCTTGGCTCATCTTATACATTGATTATTGTTCAAACTTTGTGTGATGAATGTAAGAGAGATGAAGATGCTTGTGCGCGGCGAGTAAGCACCGCGCACTGATTTTATTGATAGCCTCGAATTTGTTTAAAGATAAATCCGAGTGATTCTGAACGCCCATCAAACAGCCGGCCGCCCGTAATTGTGGCTATTTCTTGCATTGCGGCTTCGTCTGCTTCACCAAATACAACTGTAAAGGTGCGCACTTGTTGGGCTGCATCGGGTAACGTATGATAAAAGTTGGCAAACTCCTGCGCATTGATGCCATGAGTATTCGCGCCATCGCTCATTAAAACAATGGTGTAATAACGGTCAGGATCTGCTTGTTGATCGATCTGAACCTGACGATAGGCTTCCGCTAAGGAGGCATAAATAGCCGTATAGCCATACGGGTATAACCCATCGATGAAGCTTCGTATTTGTTGCATATCTTCCCCTTGCGGATTGACGTCATCGATAACGAACTCGTTAATCGATTGCACGGTTTCGTTAAAGGTCAATACGGTGACGTGTTCGCGGCTACGAAAGCGGGAAAAGCGGCCGGTTAAAGTTTGATCTATGCCTGTTAAATTGTTCATCGCCTTTTGTAGCTCGTTTAATCCCTCTCCTTTCATCGAACCGCTGACATCGAGAACGAAGTAGGCGTGTGGTGGTTGACGCTGCTCATCTAAGTAGGAAAACAGTAAGCTGTCAATGACATCGACTGTACTAGGGAAGGGGAGTTCAATTAAAAGTGCATCGAGAATACGGCCGTCTAGAGCAACACCAGGAACGGCTGGACGACGCAAGGTTGTACGCATCAATTTTTCTTGAAAGGCAGGTGACCGTAAAAAGGCGACAAGAGCATCATACTGATCACGTTTTGTTTCATCCAAAAGCATGAGCGGGTAATCCGCAGTGATGATCCCTTCTTGGGGATAGATGAGGACGAGATCTTCTTGCAAACGGCCGTTTTCGTTGAGCCCCAAGAGCACTGATTCATAGTTGATCATCCCATCTAATTCATGTTGCGATTGCACATAGCTGTCGGCCAGCCAACCAGATGATCCCGCAGTTAATGTTTGCCCTTTGAAAAAACCTTGCATCATTTCTAAGTCAATCTTATCTGCTTGGAGCGCATCGCTGCTACCCGACAAAGCGGAAGCAAACCCAATGAGTGCTGTGAAGCCAGAATTGGAGGCTGTAGGATTGGTCATCGCATAATTCAGTTCGCCATTGCGTGCCTTTTCTGCAATATCTTGCCAACTGATATTGGGATTATCCACCCAACCAAATGCTTCTGCTTTTCCTTCTTTTACACCCAATACAACAGGAGAGAGCATGATTTTTTCTTGTGTGATAGCCACGCCGCGTTCGCCTTGTAATAAACTTAAATAACCAGCATGTGAAAACCAACCGAAATCATACTCAGTTCCATTTAATAACTGTTCTGTCCCATCTAGAGTGCCAATATATTCAAACTGTAGGTGCAGGCCCGTTTCATTTTCAATTTCATCAAGTAAGGGCTCCAAATCTTTTAGTTCAGAGCCAGCTAAGATTGTAAT
>JBNKHS010000389.1:0-3967 GCA_050290485.1 Promineifilaceae bacterium (SeqCode)
GTAAAGATACAAAATAGAAAAAATAGGGTTTGGAACCTTTTAGAACTCATGAAGCACCTCCTCAAAAGGTTATTTGGTAATAGAAAATCGTGACGCAAAGACAAAGGCGATCAGGTTGATAAATCCAATCCATATATTTCCCTCCAAATAGTTGCCCGATATGCTCAGGCTTGGTATTGAGTTTGTTTACAGAACGTGATGTTTTGAATAAATCATTACAAAAGCTCGAGAAAGTCATTGACTTGCTGCACTTGAATTATTTGTTTATCAAAAATTTGCAATGTGTTGTTGCTTAGATTAAAGATAATCAGTCTCACCTTTGGGTAATGATTGGCTAAGTTGACTATGGCGGTCATATTTGCTGCTAACAGCTCTTCTTCCAGAATGATGACATCTGGATGTAGTTGGTCGTGAGGGTCTAGACTTGATAGAGAGTGCACGGGTGTATTGATCACATCAAAGCCAGATCGGGACAATAACAGGCTTAATAGAGAGGCGGTCGCCAGCGATTTGCCTTCAAGTACTAGGATCTGTTTGCAATGGGTCAAGTCGTAACCCTCCCGTTCGAAACCAGTAGGTGATCCAATTGGATAGTGGACTGTGTATGTAGTACCAGAGTACCAAAGGATCTGCCGGGACGTAAATGCATCAACAGGGCTGTACGGGGGTAGTTCTGGGGCTATTTTTTGTTATGGGTTGGGGGGGTGCTGGGCAGTTTTGACGTAGTTCCAGGACTATAAAACATAGATAGATGTTTGCAATTGTTTTTGTGGCAAGAGGGGGGGATGGGGTGTGAGAGGTAGGAAACGGCCGTTTCCCACAATAAAAAGGAACTAAACAAAGCTAGTTCCTATGACTACTCTACAGGATAACTTATCAAGGTTATTTTGTTTTGACTAACCCTTTGGCAACGGCAACATCTGCCGCCTGCAAACGATTATCGACCTCTAGTTTATCTAAAATATTGTGTACGTGATTCTTTACCGTGTGTATGGAGATGAAAAGCTTTTCCGCAATTTTGCGGTTAGAGGCACCATTGACAATGAGCTGCAATACTTCTAACTCACGATCTGTGAGTAAGACCAATTCTTTTGAATTATTTACGGGGGTGGGTGATATCTTGGCAAATTCATTCAGAATGCGACCCGTATGAACAGGAGATAAAGCTGGATCTCCATTGGATAAACCGCGTAACTTAGACACCATCTCTGTTGCCGGAATGTTCTTAAGTAAATATCCCTTTGCCCCATAACGAACGGCCGAAAATAGCAAATCATCTTCTTCATGGATGGTCAAGATAACCACATTGGTTTGCGGCGAAAAGGCGAGTATTTCTTTGGTTGCTTCTAACCCCGTACCATCAGGCAAACTATAATCCATCAGGACTAGATCGGGTTGCTGCGCACGTACAATATGAATTGCTTCGGCGACGCTTCCTGCCTCTCCAACAACCTCAAAGTCAGGCAGCCCCTTAAATATACTGGAGATCCCATCTCGTAAAAGAACATGATCATCTACAATTACGATTCTGATAAGTTTCATTGATGATGTACCTTTGTGCCAGTTATGTTGGGCAGTGGCAGACAAAGTGTGATTTCTGTACCTTGCCCCACTGTTGATTGCGTAACAATCTCCGCATTTATAGTTCGGGATCTTTCACGCATAATAGCCATGCCATATTTGTTTTCTGTGTTTAATTTAGCCAAATCAAAGCCTTGCCCGTTGTCGCTGACAGTTAATCTAAATTCGCCTTCATTCCATTGTAGATGAATATCGACATGTTGGGCATGGGCATGTTTTTCTACATTGTTTAATGCTTCGTGCACAATATACATGATTTGGCGATTTTTTCTCGCAGATAATATTTTTGACTGTCCACTTGAATGTACGCGTATAGAGAAACCAGATCTTTGAGCCGATTGCATGGCGTAAGATTTGATTGTTTCTTCTAAATTTGTGTGTTCTAGTGTGCGTAATTCTTCCAATGTTCCCCGTACTTGCCCATACGCTTCATCGGCTACATTGAGCATCTTGGTGAGTTCATCTTGAAAGGCCAGAGGATCGGATGTGAGGCGGGCAGTGCTCAATTGTTCCAGCTTTAGGCGCAAATAACTTATGTTTTGGCCGAGGGTATCATGAAGATCCCGGGCAATGCGTAAGCGCTCATTTTTAGCCAAATCAACTTGGCTTTTTTGGACGTAATTGAGATTGGCATTTTCAATGGCTAAAGACATTTCAGTGCTCAGATCTTCCAATACTTTGATCTGATCGATATCTAAATAAGCTTTTTGTGGTACATCAAATAATAACGCTGTTCTCCGTGTTTCTTCAGAGGAGAGCCACAGACAGTATCTTGTGTAATCAATCGATTCATTGTGGGGATCAGCGTAGTGGCACGCAGAAATTTTTGTTTGTTCAGCGATGGTTGTTTCGGTGCACTGCTCACATATGGCGGGGGATATTTGGTGGTAGGGCGTAATTGACAAATTGCTTTCTGGTTGTTGCCAATGGGCGATTTGATCAAACTCTTCTTCTGTTGATCTTTGAGCCAAGAGCCATGCACGATTTGCGGAGGTCACTTTGCCTGCTGTAGTGACGACAAGATCAGCTAATTCGTTCCAACTCTCTGCTTCGTGTATCTGGGCAATTAATGCGCGACGCAATTTTAGTGCTTTGGCCATCTTATCGCGTTCGATGGCCGTGCGCCCTGTGTAGGCCAGAACGATACCGCTAATGATGGGCAAGAAAAGCCCAAAAACAATAATTTCGCCCAGCAACATATGGTCGGTCAAAATCGTCTGGCCACTTTGATGCTCTTGCCACATGATGGTGTGGTTACGAATTTCAACGAGGATGACCGTGATTCCCATACCAAATAGGACAAGCCATTGTTTCCATCCTAACCAATTGGCCCAGCTATTTTGCATTCGCAGGCGCTGTTGCGCGTTGAAGAGGCGTAATTGAATTTTTTTTAAAAAATTATTGGGTAAGAACTGTTCATTCCACATGAGCCGCAAGCCACAAATACATATTTAACACCTTCCAATACAACTTGCTGCTTTCCAAAATCCAATACAAAATGGCTGTCGGTTTAGGAAAAGAAGGTTTTTTAGGGCGATGCTGGCAATGAATTAATCTTAAATTTCAATTGTTATTCTTCTGATTCCACATGTCACCCAACTATTTGCTAGCAGTAAATCAACTTTTTCTGGCAGCCCACCCCAAGAGCTTTTATGTTGTGGGATCACTGAAAAACATATCGTTTAAGAACAGCCTTCCTTGAACGCAAGTACTTTAATTATAGTCGAAATTGGGTTTATTTTGCAAAACGGCCGTATTGCATTACACGTTTTTGCCAAAATCGAATTTTTCAACGCAAAGAAGCAAAGGGGCGAAAGAAGCTTTGCACCTTTCATTATTTGCGGTCTTTGCATTAAACCATCACTTACTTTGGGTAAGGTTTGTATCGTCTTGTCAATCATCAAGAACATAGCGGGGGTAGGTTTGTTTGGCGTAGTTGGCGCGTTCAAGATCGAGGTCCAACGTCAGAAACGGCTGTTCTTCACTCGTCAATCCCAACACCTCACCTTCCTCAGGATCAATTATCCAACCAACACCCGCAAAATCAGAGCCAGCTTTTGTTGTGCCTGATAAATTGGAGGAGAGACAAAACGCGCCCGATACGACTGCTGCCGTTTGCCCGCCTGCGACCCATTTGGGAGTAGTTGGGTTGGGTGTAGCCCGTGGACAAACCAGAAAATGAATACCCGCTTTGCTGTATTCGCGTGCATGCTGGGTAAACCACAGCTCAGTACAAATCAGAAAGCCAATCGTCCCCTTATCGGTTTCAGTAACGGAAAAGGTGCCATCGCCCCGTTCATACCAGGTTGCTTCCCAAAAGGCAGGTTCATTAGGTAGATAATACTTCGTGTGTACATCACGCAGGCCATTTTCTTTTTGCCAGATG
>JBNKHS010000390.1:0-3958 GCA_050290485.1 Promineifilaceae bacterium (SeqCode)
GCGTTTGTTTTTTGTCTCCATTGACATGAATGACTTTTGCGGGAATACCAACGGCGGTAGCACCTGCAGGCACGTCTTTAACCACAACTGCGTTTGCACCAATTACAGCACCCTCGCCTAATGTCAATCCGCCAAGAACACGCGCCCCGGCTCCAATAAACACATTATCCTCTAAAACAGGAAACTCATGTTTATTACGCATGCCAATTGTTACGCTGGCAATAATGCTGCAGTTGCGACCAATACTTTTAGCATGAACAACTGTACCAACAGGATGAGCTATATAAAACCCGCCACCAATGGGGATTTTAGGTGAAATATCTAAACCGTAAGTTCGGATCATCTTACGCATGGTAAACCCAACCATGCCTTTAACTTTATTTTGATATGCCCATTGTCCAAAGCGCAACCAAAACATAGCTCGATAGCCCATATGAGTCCAATATAAAGAACGCATCATTTTGTTGGTAATTATTTCTGGATCCGCAATTTGTTCAGGAATAACCCATCGCTGTGCATCTTGTCGTAATAAATCCCACATCATAAGATTCCTCTATTGAACTTCATTAGTTTACTGTACCGTTGTTGTTTTGAGTGATTCTTGGAAATCGGCATCTCCAGGCACTGGTGGTTTGCTGTGAACATTTTTTACACCATTAAAAAACTTCTTGCGTCCTCCAAGTTCATCGGAAACGCCTTGGTAATGTTGGAGATTAAAAAGACCGCTATAAGCCATTTTGGTTAACTTGCTTATTTTTAATTTTGTACCAACCGTCGCGCTTAACTGCAATCCACTATAAGCCAGTTTACTCACCACTTTTCTATCTAAACAAAGATGAGTCAGAGCTTTAATGAGTGTGTTTCGTTCTTGAAACTCGTACATCATTGTGGGGATCAACCATGTTTGGCCTTTATCACGCGCGAAGATGACATCATTACGGCCGTATTGGTAAGGCGTAGACATCCATGAAGCAAAACTGCGCTCCGCATAATGATAACCAATCGCCTCAGGACAAAACACAAAGCGCAGTCCCATTGTCGCCAAACGATATGCTAACTCCACATCCTCAGCACGACGAAAACTCGTATCAAACCCACCAGAATCAATCAAATAATTGCGTTTTAAGGAAGTATTGCCCGTGTAAAATTGCCTTGCTGTAGGTTCCCAGGCCCCAGACATCATATCCTCATATTGCTTCATCAACATGAGTTGTTCATATTGCACCCAAGGATGCATTTCAAAATCATCAGGGGTTAACATTGGCCCGAGTACAACGACATCATCTTGCTGTACATGATGCATCTTCAAATGTTCTGTAATAAGAGAAGGCGTCGGCACAACATCGTCATCTATGAATAAGATGTACTCCCCACTTGCTTGATTATATCCATTATTTCTAGCAGCTGCCGGACCTTGATTCTTTTGCAAAACCGGCTTCAAATTTAATGGAGATTCTACATCTTGTAAATATGCGTCTGTCCCATCTGATGATCCGTCAGAAACGACGACAACTTCAAAGTGATCAAGTGGGTAGGATTGTGCTTCTAAGCCAGCCAACACTTTTTGCAAGCGTTCTAATCGGTTGTACGTGGGAAGAACAACTGATACATTAATCATAAATTATCCAATTGCGGCCTTTTGCAAGGATTCATTAAGAAAAGATTCAGCCATCTTAACGACACCTTCAGGCGTCAAATCCATCATCCGGCTGCGGCATTGTGGTCCATTACATGCACCAGCAGCAAAGTCACATCGATCCCAATCGCCACGCTCAGGATCCGTACCATAAACAATTTTCATTCGTTCGCCTGCCAAGGGATTATTCCAAATGGCGTCATCATCTTCTGCCTTAATGATAATGGCTGGGGTATCCAAAGCCATACAAATTTGGGTCGGGGCAGTATCGACAGCTACAACTAAATCAGCACGTCCCAGCAAGGCAGCAAACTGCATCAAGCTCGTTGCCCCCACTGAAATGATAGGCTTTACTTTCATTTCGGAAGCTATCTTTTCAGCCAGCGGCAATTCATCTGGAGCGCCGGTGATAATAATCTTGCCACCATATTTTTCGTGCAAGGCATCACCTAACTGCGACCAACGATCATTTAACCATTGATTACATCCCCAATGGCATCCGGGGTGGAAAACAATGATGTTCTCACCTTCTTGCCATCCTTGCTCTTTGAGGTAATTTCCCACCCATGCTTCATCTTCAGGTTTTAGCCACATTTCCATTTTAGTCGATGGCGTTGGCAAGCCAATTGCTTCTAAAATAATTCCGTTGCGTAAGCGCGATTCTAAACGAATGTCTTCGTGACCAAGATTTAGGTCAAGTAAGTTGTTGAAGCGGCCTTGCTCGTATCCAACTTGATAAGGTTTGCCTAATCCAGCACAAAAGGCCATCGTTGATCCACCAACATTACGAAAATGAACAACAAGATCGACACGTCCAACAAGTTTTGTCCATGCTTGCCCTTTTACGGCCGTATTCTTCAGTGTGGCAAAAGGCTCCTCTTCTTCATAAAACTGAAAGAAAGGAACAATCTCATCAATATACGGGCATCCTTGCAAAACAGGAGTTGCATACGGATTAGCCAACAGCATGATTTTTGCTTGCGGAAAATGTTCACGTAACGCCCGAAGATAAGGCACAGAATAAAGTAAGCCGCTCATATGATCACGTACAACTGTGAGAATACGTAAATTTGGTTTTTCCAGTAACTTAGCCAATCTTGGATCTTCAATAACACCCATACAAAACCCCATAAAAAATAAAATAGCGTAGCTAAACAACAATATTTTAGGATATTAAAGTTGTTTCCTTACGCTACTTCTAAATTTGCAATAACTTCGTTTTTAACTTCGTCTTTTTCGAGTTGGCGCACAACTTTGGCGGGCACGCCAGCAACAACAGTGTTCGCTGGTACATCTTTTGTCACCAATGCGCCAGAGGCAACAACCGCACCTTCATGAACGGTAACCCCGGGTAATATCGTCGCGCGGGCTCCAATCCAGGCACCATCTTTAATCACAATGGGTTCAGCCGTTAAATCACCTGCACGTCGATCAACGCTCCCAATTTCATGAGAGTTAGTCATAAGTAAAACTTGATGCCCAAAAGCGACACGATCACCAATTATAATCGGTGCACCTAAATCCAAAAAACAACCATCATTCATCCAAGAATATTCTCCGATGGTCAACCGTTTATATAAATTACCATCACCCGTAATTTTGGGTGTTCCCCAAAACATGCTACCATGACCGATAGAGAAACCAGCCATGCGGTACAAATAAGCCCGCAAGCGACTCCCTACATGAATAGGCAAGAAGAAGGTAATGATGCGCACAAGGACAAGTTTGAAGTGGAATCCTTTCAGTTCCTCGTGGAGAAGCTGCGCTAATTTACTCACTCAGACACCTCATTGGGTAACGGCCGTATTCCTGGTTTAGGAATTGGATTCGCTTGCCAGGGCCAACGACGTGATTCTGTAGGCACAGGTTTCGCGACAACCCGCTCTAGACAGGCAATAATCCCCATCATTAAACCAACATACAACATACTTTGTCCATCCCATGAAATATCGACATAAGCAAATAAAAAGTGCATGACAACATATAACGTTGCCGTAATAGCAATTGCACTCATATCCCCTCCTGGCATCCGTAACAAAGCACGCATACCAAGCATAATTGCCGACCCTACCAAAATCAACATGGAGACAAAGCCACCAACACCGGCCTTCAACCATATCCACATGATCGAATTATGTGGAAAATATTCCCACCACTCAAAAAAGCTAATATCAGGCATCGGATAAACCACATAGAATTTATGACCAAATCCAACACCTGTTATCGGTTCTTCATGGATAGTAAAACTCACATTTAAATTCTCTAACATGCGATAAATGTTCGACCGTTGATCTTTCCCCCCAGCTTCATCCTCAGCAACAA
>JBNKHS010000391.1:0-3927 GCA_050290485.1 Promineifilaceae bacterium (SeqCode)
CAGGAAACATATGTCTGATAAAGATAAACATGAAGGGGAAAAATGGATCAAGTTTGTCCAATCAATTGATTCTGACATTACCCCACAAGCCATACGCCTCATTGGCGAATGGCGTAGAATATCCCATTCAATGCATCAACTCAGCACAGCTAGTTTGATCAATAGTGGACTCACAGAAGCTCAATATTTGGTTTTGCTAAGTTTGTATATGAATGAAGAAATACACGGCCGTTCTGAACTTAATCCCTCAGAAATTAGCAAATGGCGGGGAACAAGCCGCAACACCATTAGCTCCCTCATTCGCGGATTAGAAAATGACGGATTTATTGAGCGTCATCTCGACAAAGAAGATCGGCGTAAATTTAATATCTGTCTAACAACCACCGGACGAGCCAAAGTAAGCAAATATGTGCACATCAATTTCAAATCTGTGGGGAGTTGCTTCAACAAACTCTCAGAAGCAGAACAAGAAACCTTGGCGCATTTACTCAACAAACTAAACAACAATCTCAAAGACGCACATGCTGAACTTGAGAACAAAGCGACTACAGGAGACTAATTTTATGCAAGCAACGCAAAAACAACCACGGCGCAAGCGTGGTGGCGGACGGCCTAAGATGAACACGGTTTCTCTTAGAAGAGCCATTCGTTATGTTCGTCAATATCCTAAAGTAACAATTGGTGCAATCGGAGCAATGATTATTGCCACTTTGGCCCAATTAGCTGTACCTCAATTATTACAAGAAATTTTAGACACGATTACCAGCAGCGCGATCAGTCAACTCATTGTCAACCTGCCAGCCGAAGTACAAAACTTTGCTGTCAATGCACTAGGTTTAGACTTAGCAGCTGCCCAACAAGAACTAAACGGTGCTGAACGAGCCATCATCTTTGCAGGGCTAATCATCGTTGCCTTTGCCGTGGCCAGAGGCATGTTTTCTTTTGCGCAAACCTATCTCTCACAAGTGCTGTCGCAAAACATCGCCTTTGAGCTGCGAAATGATCTATTCTCAAAAATCCAACGACTCAGTTTTAGCTACCATGACAAAAACCGTACAGGCCAATTGATGATTCGAGCGACTGACGATGTCGAAAAACTACGTCTCTTTTTGGGTCAAGGGTTATTGTTGGCCTTGCAATCTGTTTTATTGCTTGTCGGGGCGCTTACCCTTTTGTTTTTCACCAACTGGAAATTAACTTTAGTTATACTGCCCTTGCTTCCGATTGCCTTAATTTCTTTTATGGTATTTGGTGGTTTGGCACAACCATTATTTGGTGAAGTACAACGCCGTCTTGCTAAAGTAAACACCATCTTGCAAGAAAACATTGCTGGCTTCAAAGTCGTTAAGGCCTCTGTTTCCGAACAACGGGAACAAGCAAAATTCCGCCACGCCATTGATTATGAATTAGAACAACGGATGCGTATTATGCGCGTCTTTACCATGCTCTTCCCGTTCATCTTTCTGGTGTCAAATCTAGGACAGGCAGCGATCATGTATTTTGGGGGCCGCCAAATTCTCGATGGCACATTGACTTTAGGTGAGTGGCAAAAATTCAGTCTATACCTCGTTTACATCTTCATTCCGTTAGGGCAGCTTGGCTTCATTATTTCCTTGATGGCCCAAGCATCGGCTAGTGCCGAACGTATCTTTGAAATTTTGGACACAAAGAACGAAGTAGAGAACAAACCTGATGCGATTGAGTTGCAAAATGTAAACGGCCGTGTTGAATTCCAAGATGTCATGTTCCGATATTTTCAACAAGGAGAACCCGTTCTGCAAGACATCTCCTTAGTCGCCGAACCCGGGCAAACTGTTGCCCTTCTTGGAGGTACAGGCAGCGGGAAGACAACCATTATCAACCTCATTCCTCGTTTTTATGATGTCAGTGCTGGCAAAGTCATGATCGATGGGCACGATATCCGCGATTTAACTATTGAAAGCTTACGGCAGCACATTGGCATCGTCCTGCAGGAAACAAATCTGTTCAGCGGCACCATCCGCGACAACATCGCCTTTGGTCGGCCAGATGCCACCTTAGATGAGGTCATCGACGCCGCAAGAGCAGCAGCAGCGCACGATTTTATTTCCGAGTTTCCCGAAGGATATGACACACCTGTTGGTGAGCGCGGTTCAACCTTAAGTGGTGGGCAAAAACAAAGGATCGCTATTGCCCGCGCCCTGTTAATGAATCCGCATATTCTCATTCTGGATGACTCCACAAGCAGTGTCGATTTGAATACGGAGTATCAAATTCAAAAAGCACTCGACAAACTGATGGAAGGACGTACCAGTTTTGTCATTGCCCAGCGAATCAGCACAGTGCTCAACGCTGACCAAATTGTAGTGCTAGAAAAAGGTGAAATCGTCGCCACTGGCGTTCACGAAGAACTGTTAGAAAACAATGCGATTTATGCTGACATTTACCATTCTCAATTATCAGAGGATGTAGAACTTGCCTAAAACAGTTTTCAGTTATCACTATTCAGTTTTCAGTAAAACTTCCACTTCTGAAAACAGATAATTGAAGACGAATCGGAGAAACGATTATGATGGATCGACAAGCCCAACTCCTTGGGCAAGAAACAAGAAAAGCTGAAAAGATTGGCACAACAATCAAGCGATTTGCACGTTATTTTCGGCCGTATTGGTTACCATTGCTTATTGTAGCAATCGCTATGATTGCTAGTACATGGATGCAAGTGCGCATCCCTTATTTAACCGGACAAGCAATCGACTGCTACTTAACACCGTATGCAAGCCGACCTGCGGAAGGGGGATTTGCTATCCCAGAAGGTATTTCTGACATGATGGCCGAAGCATTTGGGGATTCGGCATTGGTTTCTAACTGTACATACACCACAATTAATCCCACAGCAACATTTGAAGAAACGTTAGCTGGGTTTACCCAAATTGTTTTGTTAATGGTCGGATTTTACGTTGCCAGTGCTGCGTTAACGGGTTCAACGTTTTATTTGATGAGTTGGGCAGGCTTTCACGTGTTGCGCGATATGCGTAAAGATATTTTTGAGCATGTGCATAAACTATCATTGGGTTACTTTACCAAACATGAAGCAGGTGATGTAATGAGCCGCCTGATCAATGATATGGACACGGTGCAACAGATGATTGGGTTTGGCATTGTCCAAGTGCTGTCTAGTGCGTTGTTGATTGTGTGGATTGTGTTCACCATGTTCCGCGAAAACTTCACATTTGCGCTGGTTAGTTTGTTAACGTTGCCATTGATGGTTGCCTTCACCAAATGGTTCTCGGATCAGGCACGTAAAGCATTTCGGCAAGCACGGCAAGAAATTGGCACGGTGAATGCTGACTTACAAGAAAGCATTTCTGGTGTACGCGAAGTACAAGCGTTTAGCCGTGAATCCGAAAATATTGAGCAGTTCAAAACCAGCAATGCTGCCAATCGGGATGCAAACATTAAAGCACAAGCCTATACAAGTGCCCTCTCCCCCACTTTGGAAGCATTGAGTTACGTAAGCTTGGCGATTGTCGCTTGTGTGGGCGGGTTGGCTATTTTGAATGGGGGCTCATTCTTTGGAACGGCCGTTTCCCTCGGTCTAATCATCGCCTTTATTCAATACACGCAACAATTCAACCGTCCCGTGCAACAAATTGCTTTGTTGTGGACCAATCTCCAAAGCGCGATTGCGGGTGGCGAACGCATCTTTAATTTACTCGATGAAAAACCTGATTTAGAAGATAAACCTGGGGCGATGTCATTGCCCGAAATCAGTGGTCGTGTGCAATTTGAGAACGTTTGGGCAGAGTATAATCCTGGTGAGCCTGTACTTAAAGGCATCAACATTAGCGCCAATCCAGGAGAAACAGTAGCCATTGTTGGGCCGACGGGGGCGGGGAAGACAACAATTATCAATCTCTTACCGCGCTTTTGGGATGTGACAAACGG
>JBNKHS010000392.1:0-3872 GCA_050290485.1 Promineifilaceae bacterium (SeqCode)
ATGCAAAGGAATTTTACGTTTTCACATATTAGGAGGGTTGAACAAAATTTTTGGAAGTTTTGTAAGGTAGACACAATTGATACGGCCGTAACTGTGATATAATCTGCGCCGAACCCAAACAATATGGGAAAACTTTTATGACAATTCCTTCATTTGAAACGATTATCTCTTACTTAACGATTTTTGCGGCTTTGTTTGGTGCCTTGCTGGCCGCTTTATGGATTAGCCTGATCATTTGGGCATTTCGTGATATGCGGGCACGTTCACGCGACCCCTTCGCTCAAATCATGTCTGCTTTGGTTGTGGCCTTACTCCCTATTGTTGGCATTATTATCTACTTGATTCTACGCCCTCAAGAAACGCTAGCAGAAGCATATGAACGTGCGTTGGAAGAGGAGGCGTTGCTGCAAGAGATTGAGGAGAAACCACGTTGTCCCGGTTGTTCACGTACCACAGAAGCCGCGTGGTTGCTTTGCCCACATTGCCATACGCGGTTGAAAAAAGCATGCCCAGATTGTAATACGCTTTTAGAGTTGCAATGGAATTTATGCCCTTACTGTGGCAACCATCATATTGATCCCTATAAAGTGGAGATGGCGAAGCCCACGACGGCAACATCTGTAAGTATACCTATTGAATCAGATGTAGAAGGGCATGAGACCGAGAGGGAAACGGCCGTAACTCCCCCCATGCCATCCACGCCCAAACCTGCACCAGACCTACCTGTAGGGCAACCTGTCCGGGCACAGCAACCCACACGCAAAACGGAAGAGCAATAAAAAAAGCCCATCTGAACGAATCAGATAGGCTGCCTTTGTCATGTTTTTCTGCTCAATAAGTCGCTAAAAGGTTAGATTATTTTGCAGATGGTCCTACATATTGTGCGTCACTAAATCCTAAAATCAAGAAGCCAATTGGTGCGAATATCCACAATAAGAGGATACCGTATAAAGCATCTTTTCCGAACGATTTTGCGGTATCAAGGCCCATAATAATGGGCATCACAAAATTAACAAAGGGTACAAAAAAGAGCAAAACCCACCAGCCTGGACGCCCATTTATCTCCATTAAAACATAAATATTATATATAGGTATGATTCCAGCCCATCCGGGGCGTCCGGCCTTTTCAAATGTTTTCCAAAGACCAGCAAACACCAATACAATTACGATAAGCCAGCAAATCATGCCAACGCCAGAGAATAATAAAGCAACAATGCCGCCTGCATCATCTTGTAACATCAATCCAGCTAACATTAAGGGGTTCATAAATCCAATCTCCTGTGTTTTGTAATTCATCTATGCTGATGAATTACGTGGGCGAAAAATGTGCCAAAAGAACATTTTTCATTTGACAAAAAAACGAACAGAAAAAATGATTGACGCGTATATAGTAGCAAGAAATTGGAAAATCTAAAATACCGAATGTTAGTTACACAAAAAAATCCCAGATGTTTAGTGGAAAATATCTTAACATCTGGGAAGGAATTATAGGAAGCAATTGATAATTAGTACTCATTCACAGAATAAATACTTCGTTTGTGAATGGGTGAACAGCTTTTAGACAAAACCAAGCGCCTTTGCTTCTTGCGTCAGTTCATCTCTAAATTGTGGTGCTGAAATTTGAATCAGTTCTAAAGCACGCTGCCGCACACTTTTGCCATAAAGTGATGCTACACCATATTCAGTAACGACGTAATGAACATCGTTACGAGTGGTCACGACACCTGAACCTTCGTGGAGCATGGGTACAATACGGCTTAACGATCCTTTTCGTGCTGTTGATGGGAAAGCAACAATAGGGAGCCCTCCTTTGGAACGTGCTGCGCCACGAATAAAGTCGATTTGCCCGCCCACACCACTGTAAAAGCGTGGTCCAATCGAATCGGCGCAAACTTGCCCGGTTAAGTCAATCTGCAATGCCGAGTTGATAGCAATCATCTTGTCGTTTTGGGCAATGTTAAATGGATCGTTGACGTAATCGGTTGGATGCAGTTCGATGAGCGGATTGTTATGGATAAAGTCGTAAAGGCGCTTTGTACCAAACAAGAAGCCTGCAACAATTTTCCCTGGATGGAATGTTTTTTGCGAGCAGGTTATTACACCTGATTCAACCATATCGATAACCCCATCAGAGAAGAGCTCGGTATGAATGCCTAAATCACGATGATTGCCAAGGCATTTGAGGACAGCATCGGGAATACTGCCGATGCCCATTTGCAACGTTGCTCCATTGGGGATCATGCTGGCAATATGTTCGCCTATTTTTAGATGATCGTTTGAAGCGCCACCTTGTGGTGCTTCTGGGATAGGATAGTCGACTTCAATGATGTGGTTTAAACGGCTTACGTGAATAAAACTATCGCCCAAGGTACGGGGCATCTGTTTATTTACTTCAGCGATGATGATTTTAGCTGACTCGGCTGCTGGCTTGGTAGCTCCTACCTCGACACCAAAGCTGCAGAAGCCGTGTTGGTCAGGGGGGCTGACAGAAATGAGGGCCACGTCTATAGGCAAATATCCTTCTCGAAACAGCCTAGGAATTTCGGAGAGAAAGATGGGTGTAAAGTCGGCGCGCCCTTCTTGCACTGCTTTGCGTACATTATGACCAATGAATAAGGCATTGACCCTGAAGTTTTCCTGATATTGAGGAGCGACATAGGGCGCTTCAGCGAATGTGAGAATATGTGTTAATTCAACATCTTTGAGATCGGGAGCGCGATCTGTTAAGCCATGTGTTAGCTCGACAGGAACTCCTGCGCCACCGCCTACATAAATACGATTTCCGGATTGTATGTGACTGAGTGCAGTATCTACATCAGTTACTTTTTTGCGATAAATAGTTTCCCAGTTCATGATGCATTTCTTTTTGCTATGTCAATGCTGAGTTCACGTCCTAGTGCATTGGCTGTAATTTGATTTGATAATTTCCCTTTATAAAGGGTGATACCTGTTAATAATTCAGGTAGTTCAGTGGTTAAGCTTTCAATATCCCCTTGCCCTGCAGCCAATAAATAAGGGGTGGCTGCAATGGTAATGGCGTGGCTGGTTGTCCGTGCATAATTAGATGTAACGTTGGGTACACAATAATGCTTGACCCCGTGCACAACATAGCTGGGATTCCTTAATGTTGTGGGACGGCTGGTAGCCACACAGCCACCTTCATCAATAGAGAAGTCAACAATGACAGAACCATGTTCCATTTGTTTAACGTGTTCTTCGGTTATGATGATCGGTGAGCGGCGACCTGCAGTGGATATTGCCCCAATGAGAACATCTGCAAATTGCACAACGCGGCTTATATTGAGTTCGTTGGCGTACATGGTCGTAATATGACCATTAGACCAATGATCGATGGCTGTGAGTTTTCTTAAGTCTGTATCCAAGACGGTGACTTCGGCGCCAAGACCAAAAAATGCTTTGGCGGCCTCAAAACCTAGTGTGCCTGCACCGATGATGACGACGGCTGCTGGAGGAACGCCAGGTAATCCGCTAAGGAGAATACCACGGCCGTTTTGGTCACTGCGTAAATGGCGGCCGGCAATCAGCGGGGCGATGCGCCCGGCAATTTCGCTGGCGGGGAGGAGGACAGGTCTGGTGCCGTCAGCCTGGGTGATCAGTTCGTAGGAGACTGCCGTAACTTCCTGTGCCTCTAATGCCACCAACAAATCCGGTGAGGATGAGTGCAGATGCAAAAACGAAAAAATCGTTTGTCTGTATTGAAATAGTTTGTGCTCTTCGGCCGTGGGGCGGGTGATTTTGGCGATGATTTGGGAACGGCCGTAAACTTCCTGTGCCGAATATACAATCTGTGCGCCAGCGTTGCGGTACGCCTCATCCGAAAAACCGGCAGCAACACCTGCTTCTTTTTCTAC
>JBNKHS010000393.1:0-3862 GCA_050290485.1 Promineifilaceae bacterium (SeqCode)
CCGAGCCAGCAACGGCACGGTCTGGAGACCGGCCGGAGCAAATAGATTGTCCGATGTTTAGTTGATTTGTCTATTAGAACCTATCCGAAAAACCGCAGAGAACGCGGAGATCGCAGAGAAAAAAAGTTGTTCTCCGTGCCCTCTGCGGTCTCCGCGGTTAATTTTAGGATAGATACTTAATTTATGACTTCATTAAACGGACTGATCATTGCGCCTATCGTTGCTGGATTGCTTGTGTGGCTGTTGGCGCGTTGGCCAAAGGTGGCAGCGGGGGCAGGGGCGATTTTTGCTTTTGGCATCTGGTTGTTGCTCAATACGATGACTGTTGCCAACACCTCAACCCAATTTTTTAGCCAGGAACTAGTTTTTAGCGAAGGCTTACAAAGTCTCTTTTTATTTATCTATGGTGGATTGATTGTTCTCTTTTTGTTAGCAATTCCTTTTGTGCAGGGGAGAAAGTTTGTCCCAGGGGCATTGGGCGTTATGGGGTTGTTGACAGCAGGGGTGATGATACGGCCGTTTTCCGTGGGCATCGTCATTATTTGGGTGGCCCTGGCCTTGGTCAGCATCATCATTCAAGAAGAGCTTGCTGGCGCCACGCATGGTGGGGTAACTTATCTGGTGCTGGTCAGTGTAGCGATGCCTTTGTTGCTCATCTTAGTCTGGACAGTGGAAACGCAGGCGGTTAATCTCGTTACGCCTGTGACCAGATTTGCGCTGATTGGCGTTATTATTTTGTTAGGCGGGTTTCCCTTCCATATTTGGGTTACGTCTGCTGTGCGCGAATCTAAGCCGCTTATCTACGTCTTTTTGTTTGGTTTGGTACAGCTTGTTGTGGTTACCTTCATTTTTAACTTTTTGCAAGCTGCACCCTGGCTGCAAAACGACATTCAATTTTTAGAAATGGTGCGCCTCAGTGGTATCGCAACTTTATTGACAATTGCCCTTCTGGTGATGACTGCTGTGCGCTTCTCGCGTTTAATTGATAGTTTGCTTTTGCTCGATATGAGCCTGGTTTTACTGGCGCTCTTGTTACCGAATGAATTGGGGTGGGAAACGGCCGTAACCTTACAAATCGGCCGTTTTGGAGCATTGTTATTCCTGGCAATTGGGCTTTTACTGCTACAAAGGGCAGGGATAACATCTGAAATTAATGAAGCTGGTTTAGCAGAAGATCAAACCCGTTCAAATCAAGGATTGGGGCGACGAACTCCATTGAGCCTGGCACTCTTCTTATTTGGCGCAGCTTCCCTCATTGGGCTGCCACTGACATTGGGGTTTGCCGGACATATGATGGCGATTCAATCTTTGGGAACGGCCGTTCTCCTCACAGACTCGTCCCCCTTTTTGCTCATCGCTATTTTTCTCGCCATTACCCTCTCTGCCTTTGCCCTGTTTCGGGCCACATTGTATTGGCTCAAACCATTAACTGAAAATGAAACACCTACTGAACCTATTTGGCAAAAGATTACGTTAGGCATTGCTCTATTGATAGGTGTTTTCTTTGCCTTTGTGCCTTCGGCACTAATTGAGTACAGCCAAACCCTCGCCCAACTATTCCAATAAAAAAAGCCCAACTTGGTTTCCCAAATTGGACTTCTGTATCTATATGGGTGTATCACACCTTTGATCGCTGAATAGTTTCAGACTTCTCACGTATCACGCAATACGCATCACGCCTTAATTCTCTTTCTTTGGTGCGACAACTGCAATATGCAAATCGTTCATTTGTTTGTCGGCGACAAATGAAGGTGTGTCTGACATGAGGTCGGTAGCTTGTGCTGTTTTTGGGAAGGCCATCACTTCACGGATATTAGGTTCGCCAGCCATCAACGCCATCAAGCGGTCTACTCCAGGCGCGATACCACCGTGCGGTGGAGCGCCATATTCAAATGCTTCCAGCATATGTCCAAATTGCTCTTCGGCCTCTTCCCAAGAAAACCCAATCAATTCCATGATTTTGCGCTGCAGTTCACGTTCATGGATACGGATACTGCCACCAGCAACTTCAAAGCCATTGCACACCAAATCATATTGCTCACTTAAGACTTGCCCCGGATCGGTGTCGAGTAACGGAATATGTTCCCGTTTTGGCGCAGTAAACATATGGTGGCTTGGGGCATAATGCCCATCTTCCATCTCTTCTTCAAACAAGGGGAAGTCAATCACCCACGCAAAAGCTAATGTATTGGTGTCACGCAAACCAAGACGGTCACCCATTTCCATGCGCAATGTATGCAAAACCTCATTAACAACTGCTTTTGTATCACTAGAAATCAAAATGAGGTCGCCAGGGCCAGCTTCCATGCGCTCTGTAATGGCAATCAACTGCTCAACTGTGAAGAACTTAGCGATTGGACCCCGAATTTCTTCAGTTTCTGGATGGATGGCTAACCAGGCTAACCCTTTACCCCCAGCATCTTTGGCCAAATCTTCAAGCTCAGTTAACTGTTTACGACTATAGCTGCCGCATCCCGGTATACAAATGGCTTTGACAGGGAGACCGTTGGCCACATTTTCGGCAAAGACACGGAAGGCAGAATTGGCCACAATGTCCGCAAGGCTTTTTAGCTCTAAGCCGAAGCGAAGGTCGGGCCGATCTGTCCCGTACCGATCAACAACATCGGCATAACTGAGACGCGGGAATGCTTCATATGCTAAGGGGACGAGACTGGCAGTTTTGACCATACCAATCATCATCTCTTCAATGAGATTGAGAATGTCGTCCCGCTCGACAAAGCTCATTTCCATGTCGAGTTGTGTAAATTCTGGCTGACGATCGGCGCGTAAATCTTCATCACGGAAGCAGCGTGCAATTTGGAAATACCGTTCATACCCAGCAACCATGAGCAATTGTTTTAATTGCTGTGGACTTTGCGGTAACGCATAAAATTTACCAGGGTGAACGCGACTTGGAACGAGATAATCGCGCGCGCCTTCTGGTGTGCTTTTGAATAAAATGGGGGTCTCGACTTCAAGAAAATCTTTTTGATCTAAGAAGTCACGAATAAATTTAATCGCTTTATGGCGAATGGTGAGATTGCGTTGCAAGCGTGCACGGCGTAAATCGAGGTAGCGAAATTTTAGACGTAAGCTTTCGTCAACAACCTCATCACGATTAATTGCAAACGGGGGCGTTTTGGCGCGATTCAAAATGGACACTGAATTGGCAATCACTTCAATGGCACCCGTTGCTAAGCTTGTGTTTTCTTGCCCTTCTGGACGTAAAGAAACGTTTCCGCTGATTTGAATAACGAACTCATTCCGAATTTGTTCGGCTGTTTCAAAATCTGCATCTGCTTGGGCTGTATTAACCACAACTTGGGTTAAGCCATTGCGATCACGTAAGTCAATAAATATCACGCCACCCATGTCACGACGGCGGTTGACCCAACCTGCCAAGGTTACATTTTGGCCAGCATGTTCTGCTCTTAATTCACCACAACTATGTGTTTTTAGCATATTACTCTTCCTCGTAAGACAAATTCTCGGAATTCTATCATGCCCGTTTAACCACGACAAAGATACGGCCGTTTTCCTCACCTTTTTGCTACAATCCAAAGCACACTGTCCTTAACAGTTCTTTGCGCCTGTTTTCTCTTGAGCAGAGTCCCCTTTTTATAGGAATTGTAAGGAACATCTGTCATTGTTTACTTAGAAGTTCGCAATATAAATTGACACCCGTCCACTTGATTGCTAGAATGTATTCAAATTCGTCAATTTGAGGCGGTTGTCCTCTTACAAAAATACAATAAGGATATTTATAATGGAGCTTGTTGAACAAACCACAACTGAAACAGTTAATTTAACTGAAGGTGCAATTGCCATGATCAATAATTTACTGGTGCAAAAAGAAGTGCCA
>JBNKHS010000394.1:0-3831 GCA_050290485.1 Promineifilaceae bacterium (SeqCode)
TGCTCTTCCGATCTCGGCCGTTTTCATCCCATTGACCGTTTGTGTGCTCAACACCGGGCGCTTGTGTGTAAACTCATCAACCTGCGCCGTTTTGCCCGAGACATAAAATACATTCGCCAACAACTCATCCACAGGAGCTTGGTAAAGCACCTTGCCATTCTTCAAAATAATCGCCTCGTTAAACAAATCCGTAGATTCTTCAATCAAATGCGTCGCAATAATAAATAAACGCGGATTTTGCGAAAACGCCTCGATAAGCTCTAAATAAAATCGATCACGTGCCACCGCATCCAATCCCAACACAGGCTCATCAAAAATGGTTATCGCCGCTTGCGAAGCCAACCCAATCACAATGCGCAAGATCGATTGTTGCCCACGAGACAACTGTTCATATTTCTTACCTTGGTCCAACTTAAAAATCCGACACAAACGCGCAGCATAGTCCACATCGTAATGAAGGAAAGATTGACTTGCATGTGCCAGGATTTTTTTTACTTTGAGCTTTTCTGGAAAGTAATGTTTTTCCGCCATATAACAACAGTTGTCAGTAATGACCTGAGGCTGCTCAACAATGTTTTCACCAAAACAAACCACCTGCCCCTGATCCGCATAGATTCGAGACGAGATAATGTTTAAAAGTGTCGTTTTGCCTGCCCCGTTGCGCCCAAATACACCGTAAATTTTTTCGTCAGCAAAACAAAGATTCGCATCTTCGAGGGCAACAATGGAGCCATAAGATTTACTCAATTGTTTTGTTTCTAAAATAGTCGCTGTCTGTTCCATCATGACGACTCTGAATCCTTTTTAATCATTTCTGTCAATTCATCTACAGAAATATCCAGATGGGCTGCTTCATTGAGTAACGGAACAATATAATCATCGTAAAATGCAGTTTTTCTCTTGTTCCGAATTTTCGCAACTGCCCCACTAGACACAAACATGCCAATGCCCCGTTGTTTGTACAAGATGTCTTCACTCACTAGCATATTGATTCCTTTGGCCGCTGTCGCCGGATTGATACGGTACATGGCTGCCAACTGATTGGTCGACGGCACTTGTGTTTCTTCTGCAAAAACTTCTTGCAGAATATCATCTTCGATGCCTTCAGCTATTTGCAAATAGATTGGCTTATCCGTATCAAATTGCGGTTTCATACCAAATCCTTTTCTGCCTTAACTACTTATATTGTGGATTACCATCTTTGTTCTTTAGCACTTCTATTTCCATCTGTTTCATTGCTTTTTTATGATTTAAATAGAGGGTAAACATCACTAATGTTACGCCACAGATGGCAGCCACAGTTAAAAATCCCCAAAGTGTTATATTCATTTGAATCTCCATTTTTCGTTATTTAAACGTGATTATGTTTCCGTAAATACCAAGTTAGCTAACTGGTTAGTTACTTATGTAACTAACCATACAACCTTTTACTACAAATGTCAATAGGTTTCAAGAAAATTTGTCCCTAAAAAAGTCTCAAGCTCAGCGACTTAGACAAAAGCAGATCGAACCACAAGCAAAACAACAAGGAAAACTATGATGCTAAAAAACACCAAACATAGATAATATAGAAGTTTCTTAGTTTGTATTATGGATAGTTTAGGTAGTTTTCGTTCTCTAGTTGGGGTAAGGGTTTGAACAGCTAACATAATTAACCAGACAAGGAATAATCCGACTGAAAGTGGAAAGAAAACGGTGGAAATTACAGCCATCATGAGCCCAGCACTTTCCCACCATGTGCAACTCGTACCAAATAGGCAATAACCATCCCACATAAATATTGTCACAGCCAAGCCCAAAACTGGAATAGCCATCAAGGATACAACACTTACCAAAAGTGTAATGGTTTGGGTATATTGGAATTTTTGCCCCATAATGTTCCCCTTCTCAAATCGAATTTAATAAGGTTACTCCCCTGGGGCATATTCCCGTTCTAAATTGGCACGAATGTCCTCTTCGGTGAACCACAACGGCCGTAATTCTCTGCGCGCAAACAAGGGCACTTGATCAGCATAATGTGGACTTTCTGGATGGCTCGTCGCACTGCCAAATTGATGAATCGCTTGCGAACTCAAATTACCGTCCGCATCCCACTGCACAATTTGCACATAACAATCCCCAACAAAGCCATGTAAACGGCCGTCTTCCTCATTCAACTCACCATAAACCGCATGGATCAAATCAGGGCCACCCCCCATACCATAATCTGCGTCCCCATGAATAATGCGATTCACCTCTTGCCATTCCACATCAATACGACCAAAGTGCGTTTGCAACCACGCCACCGTCTTCAACAAGCCATCCTGAGCGGCCGCCAACGGAATTGTGCCATCGACCAAATTAGAAGGCTCAATCTGCACACCCTCCTGATCCACCAAATGATAAAACGTCAGAATGGCAATCGTGGCCTCTCTGCTTTCTGGTGTCGCTTGTAAGTTCCAGTTGGTGAGTAAGGAAACGGCCGTATCCACACCCTCACCCATCGGCGGATTTTCAACCAGCATATCACGCACCTTCGCCATGTCCGAATCGGGATGATACGTCATATCATACTTAATCATGTAAAAATCATCAGGCGAAATTGATTCATTGGCCCCAAACAATTCCACAGCCCGCAACGCTCGATTCGTCTGATACGTTTCAATGCCAAACGTCTCTGAATAATCTGCAGCATCCACATTTTCAGGGCCAATTGTTGCCAAAAATGGGGAACTGTTGGCATTTTGCACAAACCCAGATTCAGGATTCAACACCTGCGGCAGTTGATCAAAGGGCAAATATTCTGTCCATAGCGTTGCACTGGTATTACCAGGCAACGTCCCCGACCAATCATACCCTTCCGCCCGTATCGGCAAGGCAGCATTATACACATAAAAGATATTTCCCTGAGCATCACCATACCCCGTATTGAACATAGGCAAAGCATTTTGTTGCATAGCACTCTGCCACTCCGCAAAATCAGCAGCCTTATTCATTTTGAGAAATTGATCCAACAAATCGACGCGTCCCATGCCTGCATAACGCACCGCATACGTGCCATGATCTTGCCGAATCGTCGGGCCATAAACAGACCATAACGTTTCTTGTTTAACGGGAATCACAAGGCGGCCAATAATCTTGACCCACAACGTCACTTCACGCACATCCAGATCCAACCATTGGCCATCAAACTTATATTGATCAGGATTATCGGGATTGATTTCTAAACGAAATGTATCAACCAAATCAGGATGATTGACCGTAAACGACCAACCCAGATTTTCATTATGTCCCAAATTAATCAACGGCGATGTGGGGAATAAACCACCCGCCATATTAAGACCATCTTCACTGTGCAAATGGGCTTCATACCATGTTGCAGGACCGCTCCACGGCTGATGCGTATTCACTGCCAACATCGTTTCCCCATTGGCTGACCGCTTAGGGCTGACAGCAAACACATTAGAACCAAATTCAGTTGTAAAAGACAAGCGATGGTCAATTAGAGATGAAAGAGTTGTGCTGAGTAAGGCCGAAGTATTGGCGGTTGACGCTTGGGCTTCTGCTTCTTCACCGGTGGGTGGGCCAGCAAACAAATCGCCAACTGTGCTATCCAGGCCAAAAAAGACAGGGACAATCAACAAATTTGCCGCCGTAATATCTTCGCCACTCAGTGGAAATAGTTCTGGGGTCAGCACTTCATCCGTATGCAAAGCAGCATAATGGTTCAAGCCGTCGGCATACGCTTGCATGATGTCTTGGCTCTCCTGCGGCAAGGTCTCATAGCTTGCCGCAATCGTATCTTCAATGCGCAATAAATGGGCAAAGTAATCAACAGGGGCAGAATCAGCG
>JBNKHS010000395.1:0-3771 GCA_050290485.1 Promineifilaceae bacterium (SeqCode)
GTTGTACCCAGCGAATATAGGCATCTAACTTTAAACCAGCTTCAGGATCAAGGTCATAATCGATATTGGTGAATCGCAGAAACAAGGCGACAGACGGCCGTAATTGGGCTAAATAATCTCCTTCACCACGAACCAACCGCTCATAAACGGGAGCCAACAACCAATCTTTACTCAATTTGGTTGGTAAGTTGGGCGGCACAGGCCAAGGTTGATTAGGAATCGTTTCTGTTAGTTCGGCGACGACTGCAAAGTATTCTCCGTTGACTGCCTGACGCCACGTTTTTATCTGCAAACTGTCGCCCAACCATGCCATCATCTCGGCGCCAACAATGACTTCACCTTTTTCGGCCAATCCTTCAGCGGCACCCAAACGAGAAACGACATTGCCAGCCAACACTTCGATACGCTGAATCTTGGGCATGCCAATCAAAAAACGACGGGCAGAACCTGCCGTAGCAACCACTTTTAGTGACAAGGGAACGATTTGTCCATCGGGGGTACGGATTTGATGGAACTGCTGCATCACGGCTTGCATTTCCATGGCACATGCGGTAGCTAAACGGCCGTTATCGCCATCAATCCAACACGTAAGGGCATCGCCACTAAAGCCAATCACACTGCCATGGTAATTGTGGACGACATCAATCAACGCATCGTACACGCGGTTGAGTTGGCCGATGATCTCCTCTGCCCCCCGTTGTGTCCCCAATGTTTCCGCATAAACGGCCGTTAATGGTGTAAATCCGGAAATGTCGGCAAACAACGCTGCCCCGTTACAGCGATCAGGCAACGATTCTTGTCGCGCCAAAACAAACCGGCGATCCATCGGAATGTATGCATTTATGGCATCTAACTTTTCCGTGTGCATGGTTGCGTTTGGTGCAAAAGATGTGGCAACAGGCCACGATGTTAACGATTATTTGTTGCAAATTTAGGAAATAAAACGGCCGTAATTATGTCAATGGAATAACGTTTGCAAAATGCGATTGTGGCATTGCCCTCTCGAATCTAGATTTGATGATGTTCAAGCAGTCCTTCCAATTCCCGAATTTTACGACTCATCCGATACAACTCATCCACTGTATCATCTAGATGCCGTACCGTTTCATACAACAAGCCCACAGCTAAACCGGGCATCGTTTCCATATATCGCTGAAAGACAGCATGGTTAATCTGAAAGACTTTAACATCGGTGAGAGCATTGCAGTTGGCCGAACGAGGCGCTTCGGAAATCATAGACATCTCGCCAATAACATGCCCCGGCCCTCGGCTTGTAATTTTGCTCACGCTTTCGATGTCGATCTCAACACGGCCGTCTACAATTACATATAAATTATTATTTAAATCGTCTTGCCGAATAATGCGGGTACCTGCAGGATACTGCTTTTCATCGCCAGATTGTAGTAATCTATATAAGTCTTCTTCGGGAACACGAGAAAACAAATCTTTATCTTTCAAAATCGCAATCGTTTCTGGAGTTACAGACATACCTTACTTCCTCAAATAACAGCTTTCATTCAATGTAATTCACAAAAACTATTTTGAAATATAAGTTGCAAAATCGTAAATTACTCAAGTGAAAACGTAGAAATCGCTTATTGTTGTTTCAATAAGCTTTTGTTTTTTCACAACGCATAGTATAGCGACATTTTTATCATTCAGGTATTTCTCACACATTTGTATTTTCACTCGCCCGTCAACCAGTCGAAGCATCCTTTGTAAATAGCCTCGCGCGGAGGCGCAAAGTCGCAGAGGAATAGAGAAAATCTCGATAATCTGCAGAATCTTTGATTGAAATCCGTTCATGGAGGTCGGTACAATCAGCGTGAAGAACTTACCCATTGCATCAATAGCCTACTTAACATAGACTGATGTTATGCAGAACGTTTCATTCATTGAAAATGATGCCCAACTCACCGAGGTTTACAAGGAAATTGAAACACGGGTCGCGCAGGCGCAGCGCACGCACCCCGTTTGGCCCTGCAAAAAGGGATGTGATGCCTGTTGCCGACGTCTCGCCCAACCACCAGAATTTACGGCCGTTGAGTGGCTCCGTCTCTACCAAGGAATCCAAACTTTACCAAATGCAATCCAGGATGATATTAAGGAAAAGGTAGCAGCTCTGGCTCATCGAGATGAAACTGAACAATCCTTTGTCATTTGCCCCTTGCTTGATGAAGAAAAAGGAGCTTGTCATGTTTATGCGCATCGCCCCGCAGCTTGCCGCATGTATGGGTTCTACGTTTCGCAGCATAACAATCAATGGTGTCAGCTCATTGAAGACCTCTTTCAAGCAGGTGATTTAGAAGGGGCTATGTTGGGAAATCACACGGCCATGAGGCGCCTCATTCGACAAAAATTTGGGGATACTCGCTCAATTGTGCAGTGGTGGCAGGAATTACGGCCGTTTCCCATTTCAAATCAATCGCAAAGTAGTTAAAACAAAAGGCATTTCAATGAAAAAACAGACCGTTTTATTAACACTTATGATTCTCGCATTCGCAATCATCCTTATTGCCGAAGCTATTCATATGCGGAGAGGAGAACGCTTATTGCCACTGGCTTGGACGGCAAGCGTAATTGTGCTTATCTCTACTGTGCTATGGCGGTTTTGGGCCATTGATGAATCACGCTGGGCAGATCTCATTCAAAACACAAACACGGTTGACACCGCACCCTTATCACCACGCCACTACTTAAATATGATGGGGCTGGCGATGCTAGTGGGGTTAGTCGCCACGGTGACTATTTATCAAAACTTTTTTCTTGGAGCCGGTGTTTATTTCGTCATGCAGTTGTGCCTCATTGCCGCTTACAACGGTATTTTACATTTAAGCCCGCGTAAAATTTGGACCTCTGCTCATTTGCGGCAACCATCGCTCTTGATCGGCTTGTTCTGGCTGATCATAACGCCTCTTGTCTTTGTTCTCTTTGTTTACAATGGCAATCGATCCCTCATTGTAGCGCCCTATGTTATGGCGCTGGGTGTAATGGCACTGGTGGTGAGTTTGGGACTAGCTTATGGGGAACGGCCGTTTCGCTTTCGTAGTTTGGCAACATTGGGCGCCTCATTATTCTTCTTTTCCGATGCTATCATTGGCCATACCGTCTTTGTCAATCCCAACACCTCGTGGATCTATTTAATCTCGCCCACTTATGTATTGGCCATTATTTTGCTGTCTCACGCCAGCTTAGCTTGGCCACAGCTTTGGGTTGAAGCAGAGTAGATTGTCCTCGCTTTTAGATTAAATTGTCTCTTGCCAACAACCCGAATTTACAGCAAAATTCCCCTCCATGAACAATCTCAAACAACACTTTCTCCTTGATCCCGAGATTACCTTTCTCAATCATGGTTCGTTTGGGGCCACACCACGCCCCGTGTTTGCCGCCTATCAACGTTGGCAGCGCGAACTGGAAAGGCAACCTGTACAATTTATTGGTTATCAACTACCTGAGTTACTGGCAACAGCACGCCAAGCATTAGGTGAGTATTTACATTGTTGTGCTGACGATTTAGTTTACATCCCCAACGCCACCTTCGGTGTCCATGTCGTTGCCAATTCGCTCGACCTTGGACCTGGCGATGAAGTATTAACCACCAACCATGAGTATGGCGCTTGTAACAATGTATGGAATTATCTGAGCCAACAACGCGGGTTCACCTACAAGCCCGCCATCTTGCCTTATCCCATCACCTCCACTGAAGACATTGTGGAAGCAATTTGGCAAGAGGTAACGCCAAACACGAAGATGATTTTCCTGAGTCATATC
>JBNKHS010000396.1:0-3738 GCA_050290485.1 Promineifilaceae bacterium (SeqCode)
CGCTCTACGTCAGGAAAACGAGTTGTTAAAACAACAACTCAAAACTGCTACGACAACAACTTCCCCCAAAATTAATCTTGATGGTATAGAAATTGAATGGCATCGTGAAGATGGGTTGCTCACTTTTGCCGAATTACCCGTGATTATGTTGTGGGTGGACACTACATTAGCAGGCTTAATGGCTGGCGCACAAAAAACGGTAGGGACGGAACGGTTTGCAATTGCTTTGCAAAGTGAAGGTCGTGCCAGTGTGGAAACAGACTGGGAAATCATTTCCAAATTCCCTAGTTTTCTTGAAGGGTTTGAAGCAATTGCAAATGTGGCCAATGTATCAGGTTGGGGCAACTGGCATATTTCGTCATTTGATCAAGAAAGTCGCACTATTTATGTACGTGTGTATAACAGTTGGGAAGGTCGTTACCAACAAGCTATGGGGGTGTGTTGGGGTAGTGGTATGCTCGCCGGAAAAATGGCAGGATATGCCACCAAATTTTTTGGTGACAATTGCTGGGCTGAGCAAACAAAATTTATCGCCAAAGGGGATCCTTATGATGAATTTTGCATACGGCCGTCTGATCGCACAATTGAAACAGAAATAAAAAAATTGTTAGATACCGATGAGGCAACACGTGCCGATTATGCTGTTGCCTTAAAAAAACTACGCAAAGAAATAGAAGTTCGAAAAACAGTTGAACATGAGCTCCGTTCCCACCGTGATTCATTGGAAGAGCGCATCCGTGAACGCACCCAGGAATTGGTACGCGCCAAAGAAGAAGCAGAAATTGCCAATCAAGCGAAAAGCGAGTTTTTAGCCAACATGTCTCATGAATTACGCACACCATTGAATGTGATCATGGGGTACGCACAGATTTTAGAAAAAGAGAAAAACCTATCTGATGGTCAACGTGCACAACTTGCAACGATGAATAAAAGCGGGGAACATCTTTTGGCCCTCATTAACCAAGTGTTGGAGCTCTCTAAAATTGAGGCTGGGCATGTGGCTTTACAGGAAACGGCCGTTGATCTCCACCTTCTCCTCATTGAAATCGAAAACATCTTTCGCCTGAAAGCACAAGATAGAAACATCGCTTTACACGTTAACCGTGATACGGCCGTTCCACAATACATCCTTACCGATGGCCTCAAACTGCGTCAAGTTCTTATTAATTTGCTAGACAATGCGATCAAATTTACCGATGAGGGGAGTGTCACTCTTGCTGTGGCTCGTGCATCGCAACCATTTTTAGGGCAGGTCGATCTCAGCTTTTCTATCAGCGATACAGGGGCAGGGATTGCACCCGAAGAAATGGATTTGCTCTTTGATGCGTTTTCACAAACCGCCAGTGGCCGCGACCAAAAACAAGGAACAGGATTAGGGTTGCCGCTTAGCCAACGATATGTCACCTTATTAAAGGGAGAACTGCTGGTAGATAGCGTTTTAGGAAAAGGAAGTACATTCTCCTTCACGATTCCTGTACAACAAAGTGAAACGTTTACCCCTTCCACATCAGAAAACCTGCCTATCATTGGTATTGCTGAAGGACAACCTACCTTTCGCATTTTAGTTGTCGATGATCAAATTACCAATCGGCAGCTTGTCTCAGTTATGTTAAAGTCAGCAGGATTTACAGTAGAAGAAGCAACCAATGGCCAAGAAGCGGTCTATATGGTCAATGAATGGCAGCCACACATGATCTTTATGGATATGCGCATGCCAGTCATGGATGGGTTTGAAGCAACACGGATTATCAAGGAAACAGATACGGCATTTTCTCCTGTCATCATTGCCTTAACGGCAAGTGCCTTTGCCAGCTCGCACACAGAAATGTTAGCGGCAGGTTGTGATGATGTTATCTCTAAACCATTCCTGCGTAATGATCTCTTAAAAATGCCAGAAAAGTATCTCGGCGTCCGTTATTTATATGAAGGGCAAAGTAATATTCAACCCACTGTTTTTGAAGATCGGAGCAATACGGCCGTTTTACAAGCCTCCATTCATACCCTAACCCCCACCTTAATTGCCGATATTGAAGAAGCGGCAACCCAAGCTGATTTTGAGGCGTTGTACGATTTAATAGGCCAAGTTCGTCAAATAGATGATACACTAGCAAACAAATTGAAAAAACTTGTCGATGATTTCGATTACGCCAAGATATTATCAATGGTACAGGAATTTTAATGGACACGAAAATCAAAATGACCCAACATGCTGGCGCAGATGTTCTTGTTGTCGATGACACCAAAGAAAATTTACGTTTACTGATTCGAATCTTAGCCGAAAACGGATATAAAGTACGTCCCGTTACCAATGGGAATATGGCTGTAACTGCTGCCCAAATTGTCCCTCCAGACCTTATCTTGCTCGACATTATGATGCCCGACATGGATGGCTTTGAAGTATGCGCTGAGCTTAAAAAGGATCCACGAACCCAAGACATTCCCGTTATCTTTATCAGTGCTTTAGATGAAACCAGCGATAAGGTACGTGCGTTTGATGAGGGTGGCGTGGATTACATCACCAAACCGTTTGAAGCGGGCGAAGTATTAGCGCGTGTCAATACCCATCTCACCATTCGCAATTTACAAAAAACGTTGATCATGAAGAACAACGCGCTTCAAGAGAAAAACCGACAGTTACAGCAAGCGCTAAACAGTGTCAATACCTTGAGCGGGTTACTTCCCATTTGTGCCCATTGCAAAAAGATTCGTGATGATGAAGGGTATTGGCAAGATGTAGAAATCTATATTCGCAATCATTCGGGAGCAGTCCTCAGCCATGGCCTATGCCCCGATTGCGTTGTCGATCTTTACCCCGAAAGTTATTCAGATAAAAAGGAATAGTTGTGGACAACTTTCCTTTTTATTGTGAGTTAGTGGTGTACAAGTTGGGGAGAAACGGCCGTATTTCCCTTAAAATCTGTGGATAACTACACAATAACTGTGGACAACTGTGGATAACTCCGCAAAAATCTTGAATAATCCCCTTATACGACGTATCATCAGTGCCAACAGAAGTTTACTAATTTGGGGTAACTGTTGCGTATTGCGTATTGCGTAAAATAGACCCCACACGCAACACGAAGCACGCATCACACATGCCCTCCAGTGATGAGGAACTCCCATGACAACAATAAATGAAACCCACCGTCTGCAGCCGGCACAACTAGACATGCCGCCGCGAATTCTGCTTGGCCCCGGTCCGTCAAACGCTCACCCTCGTGTTTTACAAGCCATTAGCAACCGCCAAGTGGGGCATTTAGATCCCAGCTTTATTGGGGTAATGAACGATATTCAAGAGATGCTGCGCTACACATGGCAAACCAGCAATCCATTTACACTGCCCGTCAGTGGCACAGGTTCCGCCGCGATGGAAGCGACATTGGCCAATCTTGTCGAGCCGGGAGATGTTGTCCTCGTGGGTATCATTGGCTACTTTGGCGAACGACTTGTCGATATGGCTGGGCGCTACGGTGCCGATGTGCGCACAATGGAAAAAGGGTGGGGCGAAGTCTTCTCTGTTGATGAAATTAAAGCAGGTCTTGCAGAACACAAACCAGCCATCCTTGCCCTTGTCCACGCCGAAACCTCTACTGGCGCCTTACAGCCCATGGAGGGCATCGGCGACCTTTGTCGCGAGCACAATGCGCTGTTATTAATTGATACCGTTACCAGCTTAGGTACGTCTCCCATCTTTTTGGATGAATGGGGTGTTGACGCTGCCTACTCCTGCTCGCAAAA
>JBNKHS010000397.1:0-3672 GCA_050290485.1 Promineifilaceae bacterium (SeqCode)
CCAATATTCAGATGACGTGGTGATGGCTGCCCGGCAAGCGATGATGGACTTCTACCATGCTCGCCGTCCCGAAGAAATCGCCTTTGGGCAAAACATGACCAGCCTGACGTTTAGTATGAGCCGCGCCATTGCCCGTGAATGGGAAGCTGGGGATGAAATCATCCTCACCCGTCTTGACCACGATGCCAACGTCTCGCCGTGGCTGATGGCCGCAGAAGAAAAAGGCGTCACTGTGCGCTGGCTCGATTTTGACACCGCCAACGGCATGATGTCTCTTGAAATGCTCCCTGATTTGCTCAACGAAAAGACGAAATTATTGGCGATTTCCTACGCCTGTAACGCCTTGGGCAGTATTACCGATGTAGGCAAGGCAGTCGAACTCGCGCACGCCAACAACACCCTTGTCTATGTCGACGCCGTGCATTTTACGCCGCATGGCCTTGTTGATGTCAAAGCGCTCGATTGTGACTTCTTGGCTTGCAGTGCTTACAAATTTTATGGTCCTCATACCGGCATTCTCTTTGGCAAGTTTGAGCATTTGGAACGGATGACGGCATACAAAGTACGGCCGTCTTCTAACGTATCTCCGGGCAAATGGGAAACGGGCAATCAAAGTTATGAAAGTTTAGCTGGGGTCACAGCGGCGATTGATTATATTGCGGCCTTAGGTGGCAATGAAGGTACTCGTCGCGAACGCATTGTTAAGGCGATGGCCAATGTGAAAGCATACGAGATTGAAATCAGTAAACGGTTCTTGGCGAGCGTTACGGCCGTTCCTGGCTTAAAAGTATATGGTCTTACCGATGTTGAACGACTGGATGAGCGTACCCCAACCTTCGCCATTAGCATTGATGGCATTCACCCAGAAGATATCGCCAGAGCACTCGCTGAGCAAGGCATCTTTGTCTATAACGGGCATTACTACGCCATCGAAACCATGAAGCGGCTTGATCTGCTGGAATCGGGCGGGTTGGTGCGCATCGGTTTTGTCCATTACAACACGATGGATGAACTTGATCGTGTGATAGCCGCTTTGCAAGATTTGAGCGCTAACCGCTAGACAGTTTTCAGAAATCAGTAATCAGTTTTCAGAGGGATCCGTTCACTGAAAACTGATTTCTGAACACTTCTCTATTCCCTCCGCTTCCCCCTAAAAAAATATTATGTTAAAATAAATCGGTAGATTGGCCTGCCTGCAACTAGGAAGCAAAACAATGATTAGTAAGCTAGAATTTTTGCAAGAACATCCCATGTTTGCCTACCTCACCGATGAAGAGGTACAGGCACTTAACCGCCTTAGCCGTGAATTGGAGTATGAGGATGGCGCGGTTGTTGCTTTTCAAGGTGATGTCGCCGATTCGATGTATATTGTCAAAACGGGAAGACTTTATTCCGAACGGCGTAGTCGTGGAGGTGATGAGGTTGCAGGGCACGTTCTTGAATCGAAAAATTACCTACCTGGCGATCACTTTGGCGATAAGTGGATGTTTGACCCCGACGTGCATACGGCAACAGTGCGGGCAACTTCTTTACGTGGCGAGCCGGCAACGGTAGTCGTCATCACCCGAGATAGCTTCCTTCGTTTTGCCCATGCTTTCCCTCAAGCAATTCCCAATTTAGAACCTGTTTACGATGAAGCAACCGATGAGCATGTCGAAGGGTTTACGCCAGAAGCGTGGGAAGAAGCAGAAAAAATCAAGGCCAAAGAAAAAACGAAGAGTACCATTATTAGTGTCTTACCTAATGAGCTATTAGAATTTACCGCACGACGCAGTCGTTACTATCTGTTGGTGCGGCTATTGTGGCCAACGATTGGATTGGTGTTGTTCACTTCAGTTGTTTACATTTTATTGGCTATTCAACCAACGAACACCATTTTTTACAGTATCCGCAATGTTGTCACGTTCGTTATCGTTGGCTTTTTCCTATTTATCATTGTGTTCCGCTTTTTCGATTGGCGTAATGATTACTTTGTGATTACTAACAAGCGTGTTGTCCATCGTGAGTTTTCATTACGTACATTTCGCATTGACATAAAAACAGCACGAATTAACCAGATTCAAAGTGTAGAAACAACGATTCCCACGATATGGGCCAATATGTTTAACTTTGGGGATGCGGTTATTGCCACGGCGTCTCAATTCGGAACGATTATCTTTGACAGCATTGATGATCCCCTTAAAGTGAAAGATGTGCTCAATCGGTTAAGTCAACGGGTAGACAATGTTGATTTGGGGCGCGAACAGACGGTGATGCGTAAGTCACTGCAAGGGTATTTCCAAGCGCCACAAAACTATCGTGTGATTGAGGAAGCAGATATTTCCAATGCACCATTGTCAACCCCGACGGCCAGCGGTACATTTATGCGCTCATTTAGAAAGTCGTTTTATTGGCGTATTGAAGAGAATGGCGTCGTCACCTATCGTAAACATTATATTGTTTTGTTTTTTAGGACAGCTTTGCAGTTGGGCGTTTTTGCCCTTATGTTTTTGATCTTTTACTTGATTTTGGAATTTTCAACATTGCCAATCAATTTGTTGTTGCCCATTTTTGTGTTTATTTTTCTTATTGATTTTGCATGGTTTATTTGGCGGGTGGAAGATTGGCGCAACGATATTTTCCAAGTGACCTCACGAACGATTATTGATATTGATAGACGGCCGTTTGGGTTTGGTGAGAGTCGGAAGCAAGCACCCATTGACAAAATTCAAAATGTGAATGCATATACTCCCGGATTGTTGCACACCATCTTCAATTACGGTAATGTTGACATTGAGACGGCGGGTGATGCCATCAACTTGCAATTCGATGATGTTCCTTACCCAAGCATCATTCAAAGCGATATTTTTCAGCGACTGGATGATTTGAAAGAGAGTGAGTTTGAGCAGGACACAAAGATACGGCATCGTGAATATGGATTATTGTTAGATGTCTATCAACAATCTGTTGAGCAGCAATTAATACCACAACGTACCCCGCCTGAAATACCAGCAGAAGAGGAACCGGAGTTGTAATAAAGCACTCAGTAATTAGCTGTTAGCTTTTAGCAAATCCCAGTATTTTTTATGACTATTTTAGAACTTGTTACATTACCAGATCCGGGTTTGCGTGAAAAGACGCGACCGGTGACGAAGTTTGATGATGAATTACAAACGCTAATTGATAATATGATTGAGACGATGCGCGAAGCCAACGGGGTTGGCTTGGCTGCGCCTCAAATTGGGCAACGGTTACAGTTGGCTGTTATTGAATCGTTACCTGAAGAGGATGATGAAGGGAATTCAATTCCTGATTCACGTGAGTTGTTTGTGATTGCTAATCCTAAAATTGTGTGGGAGTCACGTGAAGTAGTAGACGGTATTGAAGGCTGCCTTTCGATTCCTGGCTATTTGGGTGAAGTGGAACGGGCAGTTGCCATTCGTGTGCGTGCACAAGATCGGCATGGCAAGAAAATCAAGCTGCGTTTGTCTGGCTGGACGGCGCGTATCTTCCAACATGAGATCGATCATCTCAATGGTATCTTGTTTATCGACAAGTTGACTGCTGAGGAAAATTTCTGGACGGATGCCGAGTTCCAAGCGATGCAGGAGCGTGCTGTCGAAGCGGAAGAAGCAGAAGCCAAATCAATGGAAGAGTAAGTAATTTGCATTGATTTTTGGGGGAAGTGCCGGA
>JBNKHS010000398.1:0-3636 GCA_050290485.1 Promineifilaceae bacterium (SeqCode)
CCACTATCTGTTCGGCAAGCTGCTTGGTATGCTAAAGAACGGCCTACTTTTTCAGACGCACTCAGTGCAGTGCGTCAACAACTCTGGTTTCCGGCGACTAATTTTTCAATGTCTGCTATTGAACCCGATGTAGTGAAAATACCACGGTCTCTTTTTGACCGTCTGGTTGATACTATTTGTTATTCGACTTAAATGTACAAAGTCGAGCTTAGAACCTATCCGAAAAACCGCAGAGAAAAAGCTTGTTCTCCGTGCCCTTTGTGGTCTCCGTGGTTAATTTTAGGATAGATATAAATTGAAATAGCTTCCAACAGCGATAAGCTGCTTAATTGTTGTGATTTGCTATTTCAATTGGTTCAATCGATTCTGCTGGGGTGAAGTTGAAGATCTGTCCGTAAAAATAAAATTCACCATCTAAGGAACGTTTGATGTTTTCTGCTTTGCGGAAGCCATGTTGTTCTCCCTCAAAAGGAACATAGGCAACGGGAATGCCTTTCTCTTTGACGGCATTAAACATCAGTTCCGATTGGTTAGGAGGAATAACTTTGTCTTCTAATCCTTGAAATATGATCAATGGGCAGTTAATCTGATCCGTGAAATGGATGGGTGAGCGTTGGTAATAGGTCTCTTTGTCTTCGGGATAAGGCCCAATCATGCTGTAGATGTATTTTGATTCAAATTTGTGTGTTTCATGAGCTAAAATTTCAAGATCGCTAATGCCAAAGTAGCAGGCGCCAGCACTAAATTCATCATGGAAGGTGAGGGCGCAAAGTGTGGTGTAGCCGCCAGCACTGCCCCCGCGTATGGCAAGGCGATTGCCGTCAGCTAACCCTTGTTTTACCAAATAAAGAGCAGCATTGATACAATCTTCGACATCGACGATGCCAAATTTACCGTTGAGCCGCGTACGATAGTTACGGCCGTATCCCGTACTCCCCCCATAATTCACATCAACAACAGCAAAGCCACGGCTTGTCCAATATTGCAGCGTTAAATTGAGCTTACGACTGGTTGCGCTTGTGGGCCCCCCATGACTTAAAACCAATAGGGGAGGCAGTTCTTTTTCAGGTGCGGTGTAATCACAATTTGTGGGGGGATAATAAATGGCATGAGCGGTTAACCCATTTTCGGTTGGAAATTCAATAGATGTGGGTGCTGCCAGATACGCAGAATCGATAGTGAGCTGCGTCGATTGACGGAGGACTTGGTGGGAATAATCCTGTAAATCAACACGGACGATAGCAAGCGGGAGTTCAGATGAACCGCCCAAAAAGGTGAAAAAACCATCCCCCACTTGTAAATATGAGATGTGGGTATAGGGGGTATCTATTGGAGTAAGAATGCGTTTTTGTAAATCAAGGCTGGCGAGGAACCAACGGCCGTTTTGTGTATAGGTGCAGATGATTGTGTTGGCATCGGTAAATCCAAAGGTGGACATGCGAAAGGCCCATTGTGGTAAACCAAATTCAGCGTCCATCGCATACACTTGCTCTACTTTGTCCTCGTACCAGCGGTACAAATTCCACCAATTGCTGCGGTCTGAAACAAAGTAAAGGGTGCCATCGGGTGACCATTGTGGCTGGAAGATCGATTCTGTTTGTCCACCGGCAACGCGAATTGGGTTAATTACGGCCGTTCCATCAGCATTGACATCACCTACCCAAAGTTCGGTACCATCCCAAGGCATATTAGGATGATTCCACGTCAGCCATGCAATTTTTTCACTGTCTGAGCTTAAGATAGGAGATGCATAAAAATCATTGCCTGCAGCAATGATATCTCCCGCTTCATCGACTCCATCTAAGTTGATACTAACCAAGGAATTAACTGCTTCCCGTGTTGTATCTGTATGATCTTCACGAATGGCAAAAAGGCGCCCGCGTGTTTCATCGACAGCACCGTCAGCAAAACGTAGCTTATCATTTGCTGTCAGTGGATCTGCTTCGCTATAGGGATATTGAATGTAAAGGCGTTGATCTACAAAGTTGCTAAAGTAAATTGTCTCATCATGAACGGCGAACGATCCGCCACCATACTCGTGGACACGGGTACGGACATTAAATCCTGCTGGGGACATTTCTTCTATGCCGCCATCAGGAGACCACTTGACAAGTGCATTACGGCCGTTTTCCGAAGGTCGTCCTTCAAGCCAATAAATAGCATCGCCATCAATTTGAATTTCGCCTAATTTAATACTTGACGAAACAATCAGATCAGATGTAATTGGTGATTTCCAAGAGCCGTAGGGTGCAGTCGTTTTTTCCATGCGAAAATGATAGTCTTATCTAGGGGATTTGCAAAATATGGTTGGGCAAACAGTAGAAAGTGCTGAGAGTTGAGGGGAAAGTAGTTGGGTAATTACGCAATTGCTTAGTTACCCTATTACTCAATCCTCCTTACTTATGACTCATTATTTGGGGGATCGTCGGGGGCAACACGTTCCGACAAATTATTTGCTTTTTGGCTGAGCCAGTTAATACCTTTAACTGTTCCCTTTTTTGCTTCAGCGGCCCAATCAGTTTCTTTGATGCGCGTTTGCATCGCTTCTTTTTCTTCTTGCATTTTCTGTTCGACAACTTTACTGATTTGCCCTTGTATCGCTTGCCCTGTTTTCACAGTTACGGCCGTAACACCACGGCGAATCGGTGCCGTTATTTTTTTGCGTGTATCAGATTTCCAGGCAGAAGCGGCCGTACTGGCTACTGCTTTTCCTGTATTAAGCGCTGTTGTTTTGGCTGTGTCTTTTACGCGTACTTTTGGTTCACTATTTTCTGGCTTGTAAACCGTCTCATCTTCTATTGGGACTTCGATTTTGAGATACGTTTTTTCTTCGCTCATGCGCCAACATCCTTTCCTATAACTTTACTTGCATATTCACCAATACGCACCTTATTTGGGTAAGTTGCAGAAAAAACATCTTGCTCAGAAAACTAGATGTGCAGACTTTGGATTTAATTTGTGCTCTATTTTTGGTCAAAAGTGAGAGGAAATAAATTATTTACCACTGACTTTTGGTGGAAGGCAAATGGTAAATGTCGTTCCTTTGCCGATTTCGGAGGTTATATCTATTGAACCCTGATGGCGATCAACCATAAATTTGGCAATGGTTAAACCGATGCCCAGACCGGGAAAGAGTTGGGTTCCTCCTTCCTTTTCAACGCGATAGAAAGGATCATATAGCTTTTCAAAATGTTCTTCAGCAATGCCAATCCCTTGATCTTTGACCGCGATACAAATGTTTTCTTTATCACGGTAAGCACGTAAGATGATTGGTGTTTTGTCGGGAGAGTATTTAAAGGCGTTTTCAATGATGGCACGGATGGCTAAAACAAGACCTTGTTGATCGGCATAGACAGTCGTAATGTCGGAACTGATGTCTAGGGAAACGGCCGTTGCTTCATCTTGCATCGTTTCACGAGCCGTATTTAATGCTTCAATCATAATATCGGGCAAACTTAAATACTCAAACTCTGGTGCTTTGGGATGCATCTCATATAAAAAGAGCAAATCATTCGTATGTCCAACCATCACTTCTACATTACGCGTAATCGATTCTAAGGCAACTTGTAGCGAGGCCCCTTGCATAGCCCCTTGATTGATCAAACCTAAATAGCCACGAATCGATGTGAGGGGGGT
>JBNKHS010000399.1:0-3623 GCA_050290485.1 Promineifilaceae bacterium (SeqCode)
AATCCTACTTCAGATCACTTTTTGACCGCAATTGCACTTATGAGTTGAATCTAGGATGGAAAGAACCAAGACTATAACAAAAATATATCCAAGAACAAAATCCTATTACTAAACGCCAGAGAATTAAAGGAATATTGATTAATACTGCACTCTATTTCGGTATGATGTTCTTGGTATTATTAACAAAATCTGGTTGGCCGGATTCTACACGTTTATGGTTCGGACATATATTTTTAACGTTTTTATTTGGAGGCATATTACTATTACTCTCAGTTCTGGTAAATGGATTTGCAAGACGACAATCAACATCAGTTCATATCAAGCAAAAAGGGATAGAACATCGCTCTTGGCATAGAATGCAAAAAATCCGTTATCAAAATGACACGGTTTTTTCATTTTCTATCTTAGAAGTTGGCGAACTAGAAACCGAAGCTCTTGTACTCATACCAGAACCTAATCATGCCATCATTTTAGAAATGTCATCAGAGGTGTCACAAGCACAAATTCGCTCCATTCTTGAACAATTCATAACTTATGAACCGATATGTCCTCTAGGGTCTCATCTCGCATTTGATCAGATTGAATTTGAATAAATACCATCGCAAAGTGTAGGGCGATGCCAATGGCTCGCCCCCTTCTATGCCACACAATCGGGCGCCCCACCGGGACGCCCCTACAGGGGGTAATATGCAAAAATATGATCCGTATAAGCATCATCGACGGTCGATTCGGTTGCAGGGATGGGATTATCGTGCGGCGGGTTATTATTTTGTGACGATTTGTTCGTTCCGACGTGAGAACACATTTGGGGATGTGGTTGATAGTGCAATGGTGTTGTCGGAATTGGGGAAGATTATTGAAGCGGAATGGTTGCAAACGGCCGTAATTCGCGACCACATCACCCTCGATCAATTCATCATCATGCCCAACCATCTCCACGGCATTTTGGTATTTGACAACCCAACCGTAGGGGCGAGCGGGTCGCTCGCCCTCGAACCCAACACACCATCAACCAAAGGGCGCGCCACCGGCACGCCCTTACAAAATGCGTCATTGGGAAATGTGATTGGGCAATTCAAATCTGTCGTCACCAAGAAATACAACAAATTGCAGAACAACAAAGGCATCAAAATTTGGCAACGTGGCTATTACGAACGCATTGTGCGTAATGAGCGTGAATTGAACGCGATTCGCCAATATATTCAGGAAAATCCAATTCGCTGGGTAGAGGATCGTGATAATTTAGAAGAGTTGTTGGGGAGGATGAACGGCCGTTAAATGACGTGTGTGCAGGAATACGGCCGTTTTACCGGAAACCCTTTTAGGCTTCCTTCCCATTCTTCACTCTTTGATTGGCCATTTCATCAATTGATTCTGCTAACATTTCGGCAAACGCTTCGTTTTGTGCAGTCAGTTCATAGAGGGTCACTTTGGTGACTGGTCCCTTGTCCCCAGACAGCCAATAGGGTTGGGCGGTCATGCTGAGACTATGACCAGGAAATTCATAATAATAGGCGTCATCTTTGGATTTGCGGTAAAAACGGATATTTTTATCCTTAAACAGGATGCGAAAATCTCGTTCAATGTCCTCATAGTCGAATTTCAAGATACGCACCATCGAATTACCATAACGATTCTTAAAGGCAAATGCCAACAAGAGTCTCGTGATGACAAAAACAACAATGAAAAAAATACCCGCCATTTCTATCCGGAACCCGAGCAACAACAAGAGAATCATGAACAGGATGGAGATTATCGCGGAGCTAGCCCAAACGATGCTCTGAAAGTGAATGTGCTGTTTTTGCCAACGTGTAGAAACCATGATTAAGCTCCTATCCATGAAAGAGAGAATATCCGCGCCAAAAACTATTGTCCAAAACCATTCGGACCAAAGATATTAATTTTAATCAGTTCGTCAGCCGAAGAGGTGATTTACACACTCGTTTTTTCAGCGACATTCAAATGATGTTCCAGATGCGCCCAAAACCAGGAAACTACCGTGGGCACAACCCCTTTGCGCGCCCCAAACATCAGCTTTTGCCCGACTGGATTGATGGGATACGCTTCAATAGCCACCGTAGCTGAATTTTCTCCTGAGCTAGAGATTGCAATCAAGATTTGACTGCGATCCCCCAAAACCTTCCCATGAATTTTCTTGTCAAATTGCCCTTTAATGGTGCCAGCAGTCTCATCTTCAGCGAGCACTTTGCCTTCTAATCCCGCAATTGCTTTTAGTGCTGCTTGGTAAACTTTGTCCTGCGGTTGTTCATACGTTTTTGTTTCTTTCACTGTATATGGCATGATATTTCCCCTTTAATGGGCCAATGCTTTAAGTGGATGTAATTTCACTTGCGCATGTAATGATTCGATCAATTCTTTCGTACCTACGGCCGTTCCCGGCAAACTCGCCGTTGCCGCACCACAAGCGATCCCCCAAACCAACGCGTCGGCAATGGGCAGTTCGCGGTTTAAGGCCCACACCAGACCGCCAACCATTGAGTCGCCAGCACCGATTGGATTACTTTCTTTAATCACAGGACTTTCCGCGTGCCAAACATGATCTGCCTCAATCAACAACGCTCCTGCTTTTCCTAAAGAGACGACCACATTTTGCACACCCGTGGCTTGAATGGCTTGTGCAGCCGTGGCAATCTGCCCAATGTCGTTCACAGGCAAACCGGTGAGGTTGTGCGCTTCGGCGTCATTGGGCTTGGCTAAAAACGGCCGTGCAGCGCAGCCATATTGCAAAGCCTCACCACTTGTATCCAAAATGACATTCGCTTGTGCCTTTTGCATCTCATCAATGAGATCAGCATAGATATTTGTCGGTACACCTGGCGGCAAACTCCCCGCCAAGATCCACCAATCACCTGGCTTTGCCAACGTCCGCACCTTCTGTTTGAGGAGATCAAGATCATGGGCTGAAATTGTGGGTCCCGGTTCATTGACTTTAATGTATTGACTCGCAGCTGTGGAAACGATGCTCACATTGGTGCGTGTCTCCCCATCTACCCAAATGAAATCTGTGGCAATGCCCAACGCAGACAACCCTTCTTGCAGCAGTTTACCACTGTTCCCACCGGCAAAGCCTAAAGCAACGCTCGGTGTATCTAACGACGTCAAGAGGCGAGAGACGTTGAACCCTTTGCCTCCGCAATCGACATGAATCGCTTGACTACGCAAAACGGTATCAAACTCAATCGCAGGGACAACTAACTCCTTATCCACAGCTGGATTCAAGGTAACGGTATAAATCATGATTTTGCACCCCGTTTGATGCGATCGTAGGCGTACCCAAGCCCAGCCAAAGCACCCATGATGGCCATAAAAATCGTGACCGCGACTTTTCCTCCATAATCATAGACAGGATGACGCAGTTCCAGCAAAAGCAAGAACAGGAATGCTTTAACAAAATTAGAAACGGCCGTTTTAAGGAGATTCCATGACAACGGCCGTTTCTGCCAAGCCTCTATCGCCGTGAGCACAACTGCGATCACCACAGCCAACAAAAAAGCAAACCACACATTAGGCTCACGTGCTGGGCGAAAAAAGAAACCAAAATAAAGACCAAGCCCTCCGCCAGTAAGAACGTAACGGGTAATTAATTGATTGGTTGTTACCTT
>JBNKHS010000400.1:0-3547 GCA_050290485.1 Promineifilaceae bacterium (SeqCode)
AATATAAATCTTATTTATTAAGACTTATATTTAGTTTTTCTTTCTGTTCTACTTGGTTTAGGTGCTAATGTTGGTGGAGAATAGCGGGATCGAACCGCTGACCTCCTGCGTGCAAGGCAGGCGCTCTCCCAGCTGAGCTAATTCCCCAACAAAATGCAACCTAAAAAAATATCCTATTTTTCTAGGGTACCATTTCAAGATTATCTTCTCATGGTGGGCCTATCAGGACTTGAACCTGAGACCTCACGATTATCAGTCGAGCGCTCTAGCCAGCTGAGCTATAGGCCCATGATTTCACAGCTCGGAATTTTACTGCAAACGGGTTGTGGATGCAATGTTTACTCATCCGAGCAAAGGATTTAATAACCATCCTCTTAAACACGTAACGGGTGTGACTCGTCATTGGCTATTCCTCTGTTTTCACCAATGAAGCTCATGGGCGAGTTCAGGAAAAGTTGTGTTGGTTCCAGCCCAAGCCAACACTCTCTAAAAAGGGCTCCTTACTACTCCCACTCATTGCCTTTTATATTTTGTTGGAAATGATTGCAAAATAGATCAAAAAAAGTATTGAGTTATTTTGGGCAAAATCAAGTGGGAATGGTAGCGTAGCACCTGCATGTTGTCAAGACAAAAATGACAATCATTCCTCGATTTATTTTTAAAATCCATCTTCGCGCAAAGGTGCTTAACCAGCTTCCCCTTCACCATCAACGGGGCAAGCGACAGATACATCGCGATAAAGCAAGAACCAGTTGGCAAATGTTTTATATCGATCCCGTGGATGAGTAATCTTGCCGATTTCGACTTCATTGACGCTATCAGTAACGGCGTAGGTGTAAGCATGTTGATAAAGGCTAAGTGCAGGTAGATTGTTATTAAATATACGAATAAAGGTATCGTAATACGGCCGTCTTTCAGCAACAGGCCATAATTGACGCCCACTTTCTAATGCCTCACTCGCACGGCGATTGTTCCAGCCACCATAATTTTGACCAGTAATGATTGCTTCTTGACTCCAAAAATCATAGAGATCAGGATCGCCTGTGGGGGTTACATCAACCAAGGCAACATCAAATTCACCATTATTCAACCAATCACGTAATTGAGCTCCTGATTCGGCTTCAACAATTTCCGTCCGCACACCAATACCAGCCCATTGCGTTGCAATTTGATTTGCCAAGGTGACATATGGTTCTGAATTGAGCGTAAGCAAACGCAAGTTCAAGGGAATGCTTTCATTTTGGCGCACAGATTGTCCATCAGCCAATAGCCAGCCTTGTCCATCGAGTAATCCATTGGCTGTGGCCATATCTTGACTATATCTGGTTAATTCTGAAGGGTTGTATGCCCAATTATTAGGCAAGTAGGGTCCTTCAAATGGCAATCCTTGACCATTCAAAACCATGTTCACAAGTTCTTGTCGATGCAATCCATAAGCAAGGGCTTGTCGCCCCTCGATTGTTTGCAAAATAGGTAACGCTGTCTCCTGCATATTAAAAAGCAGCTCTGTGTAGCGCGGTGTTTCTGCGGTAAATAAGCGAATTCCCTCAAGAGTAGCCACTTCTGGCAAAATATCAGGTGTAACCTGTGTAATCGCCTGAATACGGCCGTCTTGTAAAGCCGCTACAGTTGTTGTACTATCAGGGAAAAATTGAAACTCTAAGGTAGGAATTTGCGTTCCTTCGCGGAAAATCAATGGATTCGGCGATAGTTGTAAGCGGCCGTTTTCTTGCCAATTCTGTCTCGTGTTTACCATCCATGGCCCTGTACCAATTGGAGATTGATTAAACGGATGATCAGCAATAGATACGGCCGTATCAGCAAAAAGATGTGCTGGCAAGATCCCCCTTGTTGTCGCATCCATAAACGGAGCATAAGGCTCTGCTAAGACAAATTCAATCGTAAATTCATCGATTACATTGATAGTAACTGTTTGCCACAGATCAACCAACGCACGAGAACCAGGAAAGCTCTCACTTTGCATCAACCCATAGGTAAAAGCAACATCATTGGCTGTAAAGGGCTCATCATCTTGCCACTGTACATCCTGACGTAAATGAAAGCGTATAGAACGGCCATCTTCACTTACCGACCAATTTTGCGCTAACACAGGAACTAACTGACCAGTTTCGGAATCATAAGTCGTAAGGCCATCAAAAATCAATGCAGAAAGTTGGCGATCAACAGGGTTGGCATCACTCAAAAGTGGATTTAGGTATTGAGGCAAACCGACAACCCCTTCTGCAAAAACACCACCTGCAGAAGGAACACGCGTAGTACACAAGCTAGCCGTTTGTACCTGAAAAGATAAAATGGCAGCAACGAGTGTAAACCCAAGAGTGGCAAGTAATATTTGCCAGCGGAGATTAAATTTCATATCAACTAAAACGTGAAATGTAAGACGCCAAAAGATACGAATTACATTTCACGCATTTAATTTGAAACTTAGATTGTGGCAAATTTGCAAATTACAATTGTCCCCAAGCTAAAAACGCGAGGATTGTATTTACAAAGAATAAAATTGAGCAATAAATCGTCAAGCGATAAATCGTTTGTTCAATCCCACGACGGGTGCGAAATCCCCCAGAATCCCCTGAACCACCCATAAAACTGCCCAAATCCGATCCTTTTGCTTGGAGCAAAACAAGAACAGTGAGTGCAAGTGCAAGGATAATTTCTGAAGCGGCTAAAAACGGTGCCAATGGTGCTAAATTCATGTTTTCTTCCTTAATTTAAAATCTAAGTATGTTTGTTGCAATCATGATTTTACCTGTTGCAACACCCAACAACGCATTATAACAGGCTCATATCATCACGTCGAATAAGTTAGAATGGCACTCATCAAAAACATAACAACGAAAACCCTGTAGCTATCTTTTTACCCCTAAAATCTGATATACTGTTTTCATTGGCGGTGGGCCCTATTTATAACTTTTACAAGGGAAATCTGATGACCGTTGAGCCAGAAAAATACCCAAATGATAATGATTTGTATAAGCGCATAGATGAGTTGGAGCATGTTGTTTCCCAATTACAAGCGCAACTGAATACGGTTCTTGACCGTTTAGATACGTCAGAACAAACGAACCTTGTACAGCCAAGATCAGCCCCACGCCGCGAGCAAAGAAAAACGGCCGTTTCTCAACCTTCTCCATCACAGACTCAACAAAAACAAGAACCCTCCGAGCCAAAACCTTACTTACAAGGAGATTTTTGGCTCAACAAGATCGGTATCGCCTTAATGTTGTTTGCTTTGGCATTCCTCTTCAAATTTGCCATTGATCAAGGTTGGTTAACGCCATCTGTCCGGGTTGTGATTGGCCTTGTTTTGGGAACCACCTTGCTTCTCTTTGGTTTACGTTTGCACAGTAAGCGACGTGCTTTTGCTGTCGTTTTGTTGGGAGGCAGCATGGCCAGCTATTACATTACTGGATTTGCTGCATTTCAATTATATGAATTGGTTTCGTTTCCCATTGCCTTTGGCTTTATGGTTATCGTTTCACTGCTTACTTTTGCACTCTCTATCCGTCAGGATGAAGCGATATTG
>JBNKHS010000401.1:0-3546 GCA_050290485.1 Promineifilaceae bacterium (SeqCode)
CCACCACCTATGAACGCAAAAGCACCATCTACGGCCAGGAAACCCTGCCCTTGTTTATCGTCTGCAAATACAGCAAGGGCAAATACAAACGCAAAGGGGTCTTTCGTTTTGCCTACATCGTGATCGGCACCCTCAAACGACAACCCGCCCAAATCGCCGAGGAATATCGTCGCCGTTTTGGCATTGAAGCCAGTTATCGCTTGATGAACACCGTGCGGGCTCGTACCACTTGCAAGATAGCCGCCTTCCGCTTGTTCTTGGTGGCCTTGGCCTTTCTCTGGCTCAACCTGTGGCAATACGTGAAATGGCTGCATCTGTTTGTCCCGCAACCGGGGCCACGCACCGTGTTGCATCATTTACTCCCTTTAGCCCGTTGGCGACTTTGGCTGTGGGAAATGATAAAGCAGCGATTGGGATTTTCTTTGGTCATTCATATCCCTTTGGAAGGTTGATTTCGATCTACTGAGTATGGTACAACTTACTAAAGAAAGTGCGTCGCACCTCTGGTACCTGAATTGATACTATTATTCATTGGCTTGGGTTATTGCTTGTGAAACAGCTATGATGATTTGTTCAGAAAGTGACGTGTCGTTTTCTGGTTGAATCACGTAACCGTTGGATTCTTCAGCTAATATTGCGTAAGGGTTTGGTGTTGCTTCCGGTGAAAGTGAATTTAGTTGTGTGATAATGGGATAAATTACGGCCGTATTTTCCTCAACCACCTCTGCTACATCCTGCAACAAATTTTCTGTACCGATCACAAAAATTATTGGCAGTGCTCCGGCCTCATTCCAGGAAAGTTGCGCAATTTCATCGGCCAATGATTGTGTGAAATCGGTTGCGTTTTGATGGTTTTCAATTGAAGCAGCTAGAGATACAGAATTTTCATTGAAGTCTGTACTTGTGATTTGAGTGATCTGAGACACTTCGTTTTGTTGGGCAATAATGATGGCATAACGGGGTTCTGGTTGCGTTGGTAATGCTTCTACTTGGGGCAAAATAGTGCTCCAGGTTTCTTCTAATTCACTGGTGATGACGGCCGTTTCTTCAGTTAATTCAAGCACAAACAAGATATCAACTACCCCTGTTGCATCCTGACCAGGTGGTGTCGCTGTTACCTTTGAGCCACTATTGATCGGTGGTGGTAACGCGCCGCTACCATCTTCGCTGCCAATCGCTGAAGGATCTTCAACAACTTCCTCCTCTGCTTCGATTACTGTTTCCACTACCGTTTCTACCACTGTCTCAACGACTGTTTCAGTTATTTCTTCCACTTCTTCGCTAACGGCTTCTTCGGCAGGCGCTTCTTCTACAATCTCTTCTGCTGTTTCTCCTCCTCCACAAGCTGCTAACAATAAAAGCATGAATACAAGGCTGATTCCCAATAATTTATTTCTCATAATAACCTCCTGAATGTTGTCCTTGCGTGATTGATATTAAATTGACGTGCATGAGGCAAAAAAAGTTCCGTATTAACAAAAAAGCTGCCCAATCGGCAGCTTTTTGCTAGCAGTAAGTATCAGTGTGCAAAAATTAAAAAGGTCTATTGGTAGTGATTTTGCCATCTTCGATGATTGTACGGATGTGGTAAACAGGTTTGTTTTGGGTTTCGTAGTATGTTCGCACAATGAGCTCGGCAATTAAGCCCATGACAAGAAATTGGACGCCCAAGATAAGCAAGAGAATGCCTAAAGAAAGCAACGGCCGATTTCCAATTTCCGTTGCTTGAAACCCTGCCCATCCATCAACAATACCCGCCCAAACTTTAAGAAAAAATAGATAAGCCAGGAACAAGCCACCGAATCCACTAAAAACCAATCCTAGCATGCCAAAAAGATGCATGGGACGATCACCATAATTGCGTAGAAACACAACTGTCATTAAATCAACGATGACACGGAAAGTACGCGAAATGCCGTATTTGGATGTACCAGCGTGACGAGCGCGATGGTTAACAGAGACTTCGGCCATCGTAAAGCCCATGTTGTTGACTAATTCAGGAATGAAGCGATGCATTTCGCCATACAGCTTGAGTTCATTGGTTACTTCGGCACGAAATATTCTTAATGAACAGCCGCGATCCCGGAGTTGGACATCTGAGGCGCGGGCGATGAGACGATTGGCAATGTAAGAAGGCAATTTGCGCATGAGAAAGGCGTCTTGTCGATTTTCACGCCAACCATTGACGACGTCGTATCCTTCTTCTAATTTTTGCAGGAGTTTAAGGATGTCTGCTGGGTCGTTTTGTAAGTCAGCATCTATGGTGACGATATAACGCCCACGTGCATTGTCAAAACCAGCAGCAAATGCGGCCGTTTGTCCATGATTGCGGCGAAACTGAATACCCACCACATATGGGTTCTCTTGGCTCAACTCACAAATGAGTTTGTAGCTGTCATCAGTACTGCCATCATCAATCAGCAGCACTTCATAGTCGAGATTTTCGGGAGCCAGTGCTTTGGTTATTTCATCGAGCAACGGCCGTAAATTTTCGACTTCATTATAAACAGGAACCACAATAGATAAATCTTTTTCATGCATATCGGTAACTTTGGTATTCTTCTAACGTCTCAATATAAGTTGGCGATTATATCAGATTGGGTGAAACCTTAAATGAGATTGGGGTTATAAACTATACGCTTACTCATGAGTTATTTCATTATTACTTGTACAAATTCATGTGGAAGGATTGTTTGAATGAAAATTTCTGTTATTTCTACTGTATTAAATGAGGGAGAGGCAATACGGCCGTTACTCGATTCCCTCATTCAACAAACCCAACAACCAGATGAAGTGATCATTTGTGACGGGGGATCAACCGATAATACATTAGAAATCTTGTCTGAATATAAGCAGTGGCTGCCAATGAAAATTTTGGTTGTTCCAGGCAGTAATATCAGCCAGGGGCGTAACCGTGCCATTGCTGTGGCCGAAGGTCCAATAATCGCAGCGACAGATTCTGGTGTGGTTCTTTCTCCTTGCTGGTTAGAAGATATATCACGGCCGTTTATAGAAAATGATGCCGTTGTCGTCAGCGGCTGGTTTGAGCCAGACCCTTACACCGACTTCGAAGTTGTTATGGGTTCGACCGTCTTGCCTGAACGCCAGGATGTAGATCCTGAAACATTCCTCCCCTCCAGCCGCTCCGTTGCCTTCCTAAAAAGCGCGTGGGAAACCGTTGGTGGTTATCCGGAATGGCTCGACTATAGCGAAGATCTCATGTTTGATTTTGCCTTGCGCGAAAAATATGGGCAGTTTCCTTTGGCAGCAACGGCCGTTGCCTATTTTCGGCCACGCAGTAGTTTGCGATCCTTCTTCCGCCAATACTACTTCTACGCTAGAGGTGATGGTAAAGCCAATCTGTGGGGTAAGCGACACATCATCCGTTACATTACATATTTGCTTGGCCTCCCCTTCATTCTCCGCCTCATCTGGCGCGAAAAATGGTATGGATGGATTCTGGTTTTGTTGGGAACAGGTGTTTATTGTCAACGTCCCGCCCAACGCTTGTGGGGCAACACCTGGGGGTGGCGGCCGCCATCTCGC
>JBNKHS010000402.1:0-3497 GCA_050290485.1 Promineifilaceae bacterium (SeqCode)
TGTTGCTGCCAATGATGGGTTAGGTGGTGCAGTGAGCGCTGCTTTGAAAAACCAAGGTCTCGACCAAATTCCTGTCACAGGTCAAGATGCCACGGCTGCCGGTATCCAACGTGTTCTCGCGGGTGAACAAAGCATGACTGTCTACAAAGCGATCAAAGCAGAAGCGGAAGCGGCTGCTGCTTTAGCTGTTGCTTTATTGAAAGGTGAAGATCCTAGTGATTTGGTAACTGGCGCAGTCAACAATGGCACGAATGACATTCCTTCCGTCCTTTTGGTTCCTGTCTCTGTAACCAAAGACAACATCGAAGAAACCGTCATCGCTGATGGATTCCGTACCTGGGATGAGATCTGTGTTGGGGATTACGAACAATATTGTCCATAAAATATTTGGTAGTCCTGTTCGAGTCATGTAGAATGTAGACTCAAGGGGACGTCAACATTTGTTTGTGGCGTCCCCTTTTTTAAATAAATGGTGTAAAACCAAGGCTAGTTGTGTTACGTCGAAGATGATGATGGTTCCTAACAAGTTGAAGAAAGGGATTCTGTACTTCTTCAGAAAAACACACGAAAGTTAAACACTTTATGTATTGAAGTGAGAAGATTGAGGAGGAATCATGGCAACAGACATACCCTTGCTTGAACTACAAGGCGTTTCAAAATCCTTTGGCGCTGTTCAAGCCCTCACCAAAGTTGATTTCAAGGTTCGGGCCGGTGAAGTTATGGCACTCGTTGGCGACAATGGAGCTGGGAAATCAACCTTGATTAAAGGCATTGCCGGAATCCACACTTTTGATGAAGGGCAAACATATTTTGACGGGGAATTGGTTCATATTCATGGGCCTAAGGATTGCTCCGCACTTGGTATTGAAGTTGTATATCAAGATTTAGCGTTGGCGGATAATTTAGATGTTGTTGCCAATATGTTTTTGGGTCGGGAGCGAATCAAACAGCCATTGCGTTTAGACGAGGAAAGTATGGAGTTGGCTTGTATTGAAACGTTAGAGTCTTTGTCCGTAACAACTTTGCAGTCTGTACGACAAGCGGTTGCAGGACTATCTGGTGGTCAACGACAAGCAATTGCTGTGGCAAAGGCCGTTATGTGGAATTCTAAGCTGGTTATTTTGGATGAACCGACGGCCGCTCTTGGTGTAGCACAAACTCGGCAAGTTTTGGATCTTGTTAAACGTTTAGCTGAGAAGGGATTAGCAGTGGTGCTCATCTCGCACAACCTTCATGATGTTTTTGAAGTAGCTGATCGCATAACAGTATTACGTTTAGGGCAAAATGTACGGGAACTTGCCGCATCAGAAACAACTCAACAGGAAGTTGTCCATGCCATCACAGCAGGTAACTTGCAATTTGTCCCGGGAATGGTGGAGGCGGAAGTATCATGACTGAAATCAATGAAACGACTAGCATGAGCAATTCTACTGAGGATGCTAAATCGCTCTTAGTAGAAAAAAATTCGCAATCTTTGTCTGAATATATTAGCGGATTTTGGATACGCATTAAATCTGGGGATATTGGCTCATTACCTATTGTGTTGGGCTTGATCTTGTTGGTTATTATTTTCCAATCACAAAATGAAAACTTTTTAACAGCGCGTAATTTCGTTAGTTTGATCTTGCAGATGGCAGGGTATATGACGATTGCTATTGGCGTCGTTTTTGTCCTTTTATTGGGCGAGATCGACTTATCTATTGGATATGTGAGTGCGGTAGCTGCCGTTTTAGTAGCATTGTTGTTAAGAGATCCATTGGCCATCCCAGGCATAGGTACTCTATTAGCTACTTTAGGATTTGAATCTAATCCTTGGCCATGGTATATCGTCGTACCTTTAGCCTTGGGACTTGTCGCCCTAATTGGGGTTGTACAAGGGTTAATTATCACAAAATTCCAGTTACCTTCGTTTGTGGTGACATTAGCGGGCTTTTTGTTCTGGAATGGTGTTGTTCTCATTTTGATTGGCGGCGCTGGCACAGTCATTATTCAAGATAAAGTTGTTATTGGGATTGCAAACTTCTTCTTACCAGATTTTGCTTATGTGGCAGGCAGTGGATTTACAACGAATCCGGAATTATTTGAAGGGGCTACGTTTACGAGTAATGTTAGCTGGATTTTGGCAATCACTGTCATTGTTCTCTATGCAGTTTATCGTTTGTCACGCGTGCGTTCGAAGCGCAGCAGTGGTGTGTCAACGTTGCCTATGCCGATTGTAATCGTTGAAGTTTTGGGCATTGCCTTATTTATTTCTGCGGTTGTTTATGTTGCGAATCAAGATCGCGGACTGCCGATGATTGCCATTATTTTGGTCTTGTTGCTAGTCGGATTTTCTTTCTTGGCGATGCGCACGAAATTCGGCCGTTATGTGTACGCCGTTGGTGGCAATATGGAAGCCGCGCGACGGGCTGGTATCAGTGTCGATGGCATTCGGATTCGTGTTTTCATGATCTCTAGTTTGATGGCAGGTATGGGTGGTATTGTTTTGGCCTCCCGTTTACGTTCTGTGGACACGGCTGCTGGTGGTGGTAATTTGCTGCTTAACTCGATTGCGGCTGCTGTGATTGGTGGAACAAGTCTATTTGGTGGTAGTGGTCGTGTATCCAGTGCATTTTTAGGTGCACTCGTGATTGCAACGGTTGAAAACGGGATGGGTTTGCTTGGGCTTAGTGCTGGGGTTAAGTTCGTTGTTACGGGTTTGGTTCTGTTAGCGGCCGTTTTAATTGATGCGATTACACGTCGTGGACGGAAAAATTCTGGTATTGCCTAATTGAGAAATTGTGAATAATGAATGTTGAATAGTGAATTGTGAATGATTTTGTTCACGATTCACTATTTTTGTTATCAGGAGTAGAAAATGGGGTATTTTATCGGGATCGATAGCTCAACAACAGCAACAAAAGCGTTGTTGATGGATGAAAAGGGTCAAGTTGTGGGCGTCGCGGCAACTGAGTATGGATTTGAAACACCGTATCCGTTATGGAGCGAACAAAGCCCTGAATTATGGTGGAATGGCGCTGTGCAAAGCATTCGTCAGGTGTTGGCCGAAAATGATGTGGCTGGAGCTGAGGTTAAAGGGCTTGGTTTGACGGGGCAAATGCATGGGCTGGTGTTGTTAGATGCAAATGGGAAAGTATTACGGCCGTCTATTTTGTGGAATGATCAGCGGACACAAGCGCAATGCGATACCATTCGCGCTAAATTAGGCAAAGATCGTTTGATTCAACTGACGGGGAATGATGCCTTAACAGGGTTTACAGCACCTAAAATTTTGTGGGTGCGAGAAAATGAGCCTGAAATTTATGCCAAAGCCGCCCATGTGCTCCTGCCCAAAGATTATGTACGCTTTCGCCTAACGGGCGAGTATGCTACAGACAAAGCAGGCGCAGCAGGAACGTTATTACTTGATGTGCGTCAGCGGGATTGGTCTGGGGATGTTTTGGATGCACTGGAGATTGATCGATCATGGATGCCACCGACATTTGAAGGTACGGCCG
>JBNKHS010000403.1:0-3438 GCA_050290485.1 Promineifilaceae bacterium (SeqCode)
AACAAAGAGCCAAAAATTCGGCAAGATGATTTGCTACCTGTTAGTTGGGAGAAAAATCCAGAGTTGGCTTGGTGTCCCCCCGGGCATGGTGATATTTACATAGCGCTTGTTACCAGTGGTACCTTGGATGCATTGTTGGATGCAGGCATTGAATATGCTTTTGTATCTAACTCTGACAATCTTGGCGCAGTTGTTGACTTATCGATTTTAGGCTATTTTGCTGAGCATCGTATTCCATTTATGATGGAAGTGGCAGATCGGACAGAAATGGACAAAAAAGGCGGTCATTTGGCACAACGCCCAGATGGTCAGCTTATTTTGCGAGAGTCAGCTCAATGTCCAGCAGAAGATGAGGATGCATTTCAAGATATAAACCGTCATAAATTTTTTAATACTAACAATTTATGGTTTCATCTGCCCTCTATAAAACGAATTTTGGTTGAACAAGAGTATCAATTGGGGTTACCGATGATACGAAACAGCAAAACGGTTGATCCCCGCGATTGTGAATCAACACCAGTCTATCAATTGGAAACGGCGATGGGTTCTGCAATTGCCGTGGTAAAAGGGGCGCAGGCGGTACGTGTGCCGCGTTCTCGGTTTGCGCCAGTGAAGACGACCAATGAGTTGCTTTTGGTGCGTTCGGACGTGTATGAGTTGACCGATGCGTTTGAAGTTTTACCGAAAAACGACCGTAAACGTAAACCGAATATTTCGCTTGATAATCGTTACTATAAAATTATTTCTGATTTTGATGCCCGTTTTCCCAATGGAGTGCCTTCATTGCAGGAGTGCCGCACCTTTAAGGTAGAAGGCGACTTTTTATTTGGGCGTGGTGTTGTTTGTGTAGGCGACGTACATTTAATCGCTACTTCTGGAAAACAAGTGTATATCGAAGACGGTACGATCCTAAACGGCCGTTTAGAATATTAAAATCAACTGCTTACATTCTAATTTGTAACGGAATCTCTTCATCAATTTGAAAATGCAATTTTTGATGCGCTCTGCGGAGCGCATCTTCTACATAAGTTGGTGTTTCCCCAGAAGCAAAGATAAACCCAAGATAACTTTCACCTTCGGGTAGAGGGACGAGGCGATTATGTAGGGGAGCTGTTATTGTGATTTCATCAATCCCTTCGATGTTGCCTGCTTCTTCGATGCCACTGTAGCCGCGCAAGATGCCCGCTTGTGGGATGGGTATCATCATGACACCACTGGCTTGCTGTTCGCGGTTATGGATCCTGACATCAAGGCCGATCGCTTGGCGTAAAAGTAACTCTTCCAAAGACATATCCATATCAAAACGCAACGTTTGCGAACATAAGCCCCCAATAGAACGGCCGTTTACCTCCACAATCCAGACCCCATTATCGTTAATACGCAACTCTGCATGCACGGAACCAGTTTGTAAGCCTAAGGCAGCTGCGCCTTGTTCAGCCATTTCCGCAATCGCGACTTGTGTTTGGGTTGGTAATCGTGATGGTGTTACATAAATCGTTTCTTCAAAAAATGGGCCTTCCAAGGGATCTGGTTTGTCGAACAACGCCAAAATTTGGAGTTTGCCATGATCTAAGACCCCCTCTAAGGCAACTTCAACACCAGGCAGATAGGCTTCAACTAAAATACCTGTCCCCCCAATCGTAAGTAATAGAGATTTAACGCGTTGTATAACGGCCGTTAATTCTTCATCATTATTGGTGCGAATGACACCACGACTGCCGTTTAATGTACGCGGCTTAACGACACAAGGATAGCCAATCTTTTGTTGGACGATTGTTTTAATGTTTTCAATATCTGTGTCCAGATTAATTTCGGCAAATGCAGGCACAGGAACTTGATGCTCGGCTAACAATTGTCTCATCCGGAGTTTGTCGCGTGCTGCTTCTGCAGAAATGGGGTTGTTGTGGGGTAAATCGAGCGCTGCGCTGACTTTGGCTGCGATATAGACGCCGCTGTCATCAACGGGAATAATGGCGGAAAACGGTCGTATTTGGGCAAACGCAAGAATCGTCGCAACGGCCGTATCCGGCTGTTTGAAATTCACACCTAGCGCATTTTTCCCCTGACCCCCTAAAGCTGTAGGCATGTCAAAAACAAGAATAACTTCAATCCCTAACTTATTGGCAGCATGGGTGAAGGCGGCAGAACGATAAGTATGTGTTGTGGTCAGTAAACAAATACGCTTATCTTTTAGATTCATTTGTTTATTGTACTGAACTTGGCAGTGGCAAGCCATTTGCTCAACATTACCTAAGTTTTTCTTAAATGAGAGCTATTACGACCATTTTCTTATTGGTAAACAATTTTCAAACAAGTTACACTTCTTTTTATGAAATTAACTGTCATTATTCCCGTATATAACGAGGCTGGTACGCTTTTACCCGTTCTTGAGCGCGTCATTGGTGTTCCTGTGAACAAAGAAGTGTTGATTGTTGATGATGGTTCTGATGCAGCTACAAAAGCAGATTTGCAAACGGCCGTTTCTCAATACGACGTTAAACTTCTCACCCACCCACAAAACAAAGGCAAAGGTGCAGCAATTTGCACCGCCATCGAACACGCCACTGGCGATGTCGTCATTATCCAAGATGCGGATCTGGAATACTTTCCCGAAGATTATCAACGGTTGATTGAAGTGTATCAACAGAACAATGCCCAAACTGTGTATGGTGTCCGTGATTTAAGCGGCCGTTCCTTGGTCATGAAATGGGGCAATCATGCGATGACGATCATTACCAATATTTTGTTTGGCAGCAAATTGCATGACATGGAAACATGTTACAAAATGATCGATCGTCGGCTGATGCAATCCTTGCAACTCAACAGCCGAGGATTTGAAATCGAAGCCGAAATTACAAGCAAATTGTTACTTTCTGGCATTACCATCCACGAAGCACCCATCCAATACGAACATCGTGAAGAAGGTAAAAAATTGACTCCTTGGGATGGCATTCCAACTGTTAAAACATTGCTGAAATACCGTCTAAATGGTTTGCCGCCAGCGACAGGTCTACAAACCAGTACTGATTAATGAACGGGAACTAAATAAGACGTTGCCGTCGTCTCCCTGTCCGTACTAATCCGCTTCCAAAATATCAAAAAGACGTTGTCCAGTTAAACTGTGGAGAACGTGTCCTTCATTTGGAGCAACTTCAAGGAAAACTTGACCTCCAAGCCGATTGAGTTCGGCTTCAGTTTTTTCCATTTGGGTAACCCAGTCTTTGTCCTCCTCACCAACAAACATATAAACGGGAATATGGCTAATTTTTTCAAGTTGTGCAAAGTAAGCTTGTTGGGGAAACCCTGGTAGAACAACAATTTTCTGAAAACGGTCTGGTTGGTCGATGGCTAGATCAAAGGAGCTGATGCCACCATTACTGACTCCACCAATATAAAACTTGCCACCTTTTGCTGGATAGATCGCTTCGATGCGATCTA
>JBNKHS010000404.1:0-3417 GCA_050290485.1 Promineifilaceae bacterium (SeqCode)
CCCGTTCGGGTACGATCGAATATTTCGATGCCGGCGATCCTAATGTGAATACCAAGAGCCTGATGGCTGATTTTACGGCAGAAACGGCCGTTGTTGGTCCTGTTCTAGAAGCAGAAGCGATAAAAGCCCATTACGGGTTTTGGCAATAAAAAAGCCTCCCATTTGGGAGGCTTCATTTTTTATGAGATGAGCATTAGTCTAATGCGTCGTAACCAGGCCCTTCTGAGAAGAAGTCATAGTTTGGTGGAATATCTTCGGTCAGGTCGAGAACTTCACCGCCGTCCAATTGTTTAGCGTTGACGAGGTCAACTTCGTGTCCGTCTACCTCACCTTTGAATGGTTTACCATCTGGCAATAACTCTTTGGTGTTGATAATCCAAAGACCTGGAGCTGCTGTATAATCGAAAGGTACTTCTTCTTCGGGGAAGATAGCTTCGTAAGGACATTCTGGAACACATGCACCACAGTCGATGCAAGTATCGGGATCAATATATAACCATGGCCATTCTTGTTGTGGTTGACCGAGGACCATACATTCAACTGGGCAAACATCTACACAAGCGGTGTCGCGTAAACATAACCGGGTTACTATATGAGTCATTGATACTCTCCTTCTCTATCTACTTATGTAGAAAATCGTTAAAGGTAATTTAAATTTAACCAGCGTTCATTTAGGAATTGGTGTTGGTTAATGACATCATTCTAGCCACACAACCAAGCTTTGTCAATTTTTGCCCGATCCCTTCCGAGGTATGTTTTTGGAGAGGAGATTGATGATATTTTTCTTATAAATTTAAGAAAAACTGCGCTTGTATTTATTTGTTGCATTTTCTTGATAGTCAGCAAATTAGATGATTGATTACGTGTGTTTTTTGCGAAGTGGGCAGGGATTTGTCTACTGAGAATATGAAGACAATGTCTTGACAAATATTTTCTTTCCTATTATCATTAGGAAAATCTAATACTATTAGGAATATATGACCAAAAAACTAACGAGAAGAGAATTAGTCCGACAAGAAACAATTGAACAAATTCTGGCTTTTGCCCGTAATGAAATGCAAGCAAATGGTGTGGCCGCGCTAAGCCTGGGCACGATTGCCAAACGATTAGGAATGCGTACACCATCTTTATATACCTATTTTGACAGTAAAAATGCAATTTATGATGAACTTTTTCGGCGAGGATTTTGGGAGTTTGGACGCTATATGGATGAACGGCCGTATCAAGATGGCTCTCTGCGTGAGAATCTCATTAGTGTGATGAGTACGTATATGCGCTTTGCTCAAGAAAATCCCGATTTATATCAATTGATGTTTCAACGTCCCGTTCCAGGGTTTGAGCCTTCGCAAGAAAGCATGGCGGTTAGTCTGACACGCCTGGAAGCACAACGCTCTCAGTTTGAGCCCCTCTTTGGCGGCGATGAATTGCAGACAAATCTGCCTTTTGAGGAAGCCCGAGATATTTTTATTGCATTGCAGCATGGGCTGACTGAACTTCATCTGGCAAATAACCCGGATTTGCCTGTTGGGGAAGGGCGGTTTGGCAAGTTGATTGAACAAGCTGTACAGCTTGTTTTGGATGCCTGGCAAAAATAACATTTTATCCATTATGGAGGTAAACGACATGACGGTTTCATCAGTTGGAGTGAATGGTAGAGTGCAGAATGCAGCAGACGTTCCGGTGTGTACCCATGCCGAAGCTGGCCACTTATCACAGAAGGAATATGAACGGGTATTGGCTGTGTTGGAAACTTTGCAGGGTGATGATTGGCAGCAGCCAACCTACTGTACGGAGTGGACAGTGCGCGATATGGTGGCACATCTGGCGGGTTCGGTGACGGGCAGTACCTCTTTTGCTGAGTTTAAACGTCAAAATGTGAGCCATCCTTACCTAAAGCAATATGCTAACCCCGTTGATGGGACGAACAAATTGCAAATAGAGGATCGTGCCAATGAGGCTACCTCTGAACTTGTTGCTGAGTTTCGTCAAAGCGGACAAACGGCCGTTAAAAACAGACAAAAGTTACCCTGGATTGTGCGCAAGATTCATTTGCCAATGGGTGAACTGGGTTTTTCCTCGTTTGAATATCTGATGGATATCATTTACCCACGTGATCAATGGATGCATCGCTATGACATCTGTGCGGCAACTGGCAAGAAGATGATTGTAACACCGGAACACGACGGCCGTATCATTGCCCTTGTCCTGCTGGATATTAACAAAAAACTGAAAAAACAACTTCATCATCGCACCATTCTATTAGAACTCACCGGCCCGTTAACAGCGGTGTATCAATTTGGCAATAAAACAACGCCCGATTGTACAATTTCTATCGACGTATTTGATTTTAATTTACGGGCATCAGGCCGAATTTCAATGGAAGAACTGGTGCCGCGAACGGCCGTTTTGGGGGATCAAATTATTGCAGACTGGTTCTTGCAAAACATGCAAGTCTCTTATTAGCCAAAACTTAATATAAATAAAAGAATTGCGCATAACAGTCAGCGATGAACGGTCGTTTGTTAACCCAGCATCATCGCCCCCAATTGTTGTGTGCTTTAACGGAGGCGGGAAGTAACCTGACCGAGGATGTTTTCCGGGGGAACGGGGCCGAAGTGGCGACTGTCGTCGCTGGCTGCTTTGTTGTCACCAATGAGGTAGATACGGCCGTATTCATTTATAAACTGTACCCGTTTGAAGATCTTCTGCTCTGGTAAGTTGGGATGCAGAGCCATCACGATGTCATCTGCTTGTGGGGTTTGATGCTTGTATGCTTTGATGTTTACCAGTACCGTTTCCCCAGCTTGCAGCGTAGGGCACATGGAGTTGCCTTTAACGCGATACCGTTTCCGCTGCCGTAAAAGCCAAGCTATCTTTTCTGTGAAGCTGGCATTGGGAATGTTGGTCATGGGAATTTTAGCGAGGCGATCAAATAGTGCGTAGTCCGTCGTCCGTTTTGTTACGCACTACGTTCTACGCACTAAAAAATTCAGGAATTGCTATCGCAAATTAGCTAGCGGTGTAATAGGCAACTTCACGCCCTTTGGTTGACCAGAAGACGTTGTGAATATCTTCAATAGCTGCCATTAATTCTTGGGCATGCTCGAGGCTAACTTCTACTTTGACAGATGAGCATAATTTTGCCACTTTCCAGAATTTATCGTGCAAGTCTGGATGTGTTTCGAGGTGAACTGGTTTGAAGTAATCTGTCCATAAAACCAATAATTCTGTTTTAGCAATGTGTGCTTGTTCTTCTTTAATTGCGATGTAACGAGAGAGTGTGTTTGCGGTTGCATGAGAGCCATCGCTGGGATCTAATGCTAAGATTTTTTTGGTCATAGACAAAACAGCTTCTGCTGCGATGCGGGCAGAGGCTGGATCATAAACACCGCAGGGGCCATCGCAATGGGCGCTAAC
>JBNKHS010000405.1:0-3280 GCA_050290485.1 Promineifilaceae bacterium (SeqCode)
AATAAGCAGGGCGGCAATAACGGGAATACGGCCGTTTAAGCGATCGAGATAGATAAACCCTTCTGCCAAATTACGCAGCACATAGCTCCACAACCACAAACTCTCGAAGAGGATAAAAGCAAATAAGGTCAGCATAGACAGAGAGATATTATTGGCGACTGCTTGTTCTTGAGGTATTGCTGTCCAACCAATAATCTCGACCCAATCGGCAGCAAAGAAGATGATAAAGATGACCACGATCATGATGATTCCCAAAAAGAGGCCAAATGCAAAATCGATCCACCAATCTTTTTGCCGCAGATCGACACCATATTGGCTAAACGGCCGTTTATCGATCCACTTGCTCATGACCACCAAAGAACCCAAAAGCGAGAGCAGCCGCAACCATATATTCACCTTGGCTACACTATCAGGGTTGATTTTTGCTCGTGTAAATAGAAGGAAAAGTAGTTGTAAAATGAGCAAGAAGAAAAGCCAAACAAGTAACTGGATGAGTAGACGCCACAAAGCACGCGGTCGATTTTGTTGTGTATTCCAAAAAAACCGTTTCATATCGTCGCACTCCACTATAGAAAAAAAAACGTTTATATCGGCTAAGCCGACCACCATGAATGAAAATGTCGAAGACGCGCCAGCGGCGACGTCTCTACAAAAGTTGTTTTCAGAGGAGACGACACCGGCTGCGCCGACCACGATAAATGAAAATCAAAGATTGCGCAGATTGCCGAGATTTTCTCTATTCCTCTGCGACTTTGCGCCTCTGCGCGAGGCTATTTCCGAAGGAGAAACTTATTCTTGCAAAAGCGTATCCAAATTTTCGATCACGTCAAATAATGAGTTATAGATGTGATGGGCATGGCTAAAATCAGATGCTTGGGTCTCTTTATTGGGGATAGCAATTGTATACATGCCAGCTCGAACGGCTGCCAGGCTACCCGGACCGGAATCTTCAAGGGCAATACAGTTTTCTGGAGCGATATTTAATCGTTGTGCTGCCAACAAGTAAATATCTGGCTCAGGCTTACCTTTGGTGGCCTCGTTGCCGGCAGCGACTGCATGTGCTTTTTCGAGCAATCCAAGCTGCCTGAGCGTTTCTTCTGCATGGAAGCGAGAACTGGATGTGGCGACTGCCCACGGGATTTGGCGTTCAGCAATAATGGCGTGTAATTCCATTAAACCGGGCATGGCCGGAATGCCTTGGCCGCGTAGGGCGTTGTAAATTTGAATTCTTTGCGCAATAATTTCATCGTTGCTCATCGTTAAATTAAATTCATTGCGAATAATATTCAAGGTTTGATCGATGCGGCGACCAATGATCCGACTTTGCAGTTCATCCGTGAGGTAGCCATTATACGGCCGTAAAAATTCGTCCCATGCTTGGCGCGACACAGGCTCGCTATCCACCATCAATCCATCCATGTCAAATATGATTGCTGTACGTTTGTTCAAAATGAACCCCTTGTAAAATTAAGAATTATGAGGGATGAAGGATGAACTTAAATCACCCATTCAGCCGATGCTATTTTGCCATGCTCTTGGGAATTTGTGTACTGTATCATGAGACGTTTATGCAATGATTAGTTGATGAACAGTCCCCACAATTACAGATGAATTACAATAGCTTGGCTATAATCTGAGCAAAAGATTTTGATGTTGGAGATGGTAATGCAATCCAAAACTTATTTTGTAGAACAATGTACATCCGCACGTATCCCGACAGAAGCAGGTGAGTTCCAACTTTGTTACTACCAAAACAATTTAGATGAGAAAGAGCATTTGGCATTGGTGTTAGGCGAGGTTAACGGCCGTTCCAATGTGCTGGTGCGCATTCATTCAGAATGTTTTACAGGAGATGTGCTCGGTTCCTTACGCTGCGACTGTGGTCCACAACTGCAACGTGCCATGCAAATGATTGCCGCAGAAGGCGCTGGTATTATTTTGTATTTGCGCCAAGAAGGGCGTGGTATTGGGCTGCTGGATAAGTTACGTGCCTACAATTTGCAAGACGATGGGTATGATACAGTGGATGCCAATTTGATGTTGGGCCATCAAGCGGATGCGCGCGATTACCGCGTGGCGGCGCTAATGCTCCAAGATTTGGGCGTGCAGTCGGTGAGCCTTTTAACCAACAACCCCAATAAAATTGAAAGTATTGAGGCGCTAGGGATTGATGTGCAGGCAAGGGTTGCTGTTCCCCTCGATATAAACCCAGAAAACGAAGCGTATTTGCAAACGAAAGTGATACGTATGCGTCATTTATTGGATATATCAATTCGTCAGACCTCCAAGGTTTCAAAAACCGCGAAGGCCTCTTTGGACACATTGTTGCCCCAAATTGAAACACGAAACGGCCGTCCCTACATCACCCTCACCTATGCCCAAAGCTTGGATGGTTCGATTGCTTTGCAACAAGGGAAATCCACTTTGATCAGTGGTCCCGAATCGTTACAAATGACGCACCAATTACGTGCCCAACATGATGCTATTTTAGTGGGGATTGGCACTGTCTTGGCAGATGATCCCAATTTGACCTTGCGTTTGGCGAGGGGAGAACAACCACGACCTGTGATCATTGATTCACACTTGAAATGCCCAGCGGATGCTCAAGTTTTTGCCCACCCGAAACGGCCGTTATTTATCACCACCGCACAAGCAGATCCCGCAAAACAACAACTGTTTGCCTGTAAAGGGGCTATAATCTTGGTGGTCCCGAGTACGCCATTGGGACAAGTCAATTTGCAAGCGGCGATGGCTCAATTAGCAGAACAAGGGATTAAAAGTCTCATGGTCGAAGGGGGCGCACGGATCATTACCTCTTTTTTAAGGGCAGCTTTGGTCGACAGCATGGTTGTTACGATTGCGCCGCGTTTACTTGGTGGGCTTCCGGCGGTGTCACGTTTAAATGGGCATGGTTTGCCAAATTTACATAATCCTAAGATTGTGCAGCTAGGTGAGGATCTGGTGATGTCGGGCGCAGTGGTTTGGCAAGCGGTTGGAACGATATGAAACAACAATCGCTTTGGTTTACTCAGCCGTATGCGGTTGAACTAGGTGAGGCAGAACTGCCCGTTTTAGGCGATGATGAAATCTTAGTGCAAACGGCCGTTTCTGCGATTAGCCCAGGCACAGAGATGTTGGTTTATCGCGGACAATGGCCGCTTGAACTGGCAGTTGATGAGACAATTGCGGCGTTATCTGGTGGCTTTGCTTATCCACTCAAATACGGGTATGCCTCGGTTGGGCACGTGGTCGAGCTAGGCAAAAATGTAGATAAGGCGTG
>JBNKHS010000406.1:0-3279 GCA_050290485.1 Promineifilaceae bacterium (SeqCode)
GCCAGAACAAACGACACGGTAAAGAAGAGTTGTTCGTAGCAGATGTCGTTGAAGTATGTGGTGAGCCCGATATGGTTTATCGTACAACCCTCGATTTTAGCTTTATCCATCTTGTCTATTTGCGTGAAGGTTTAGAATTTGAAGTTTATGATTCGGTGAATTTGGGTTATTTTAGCCAAGTTGAAGCCGTTTCAAGATTTCAATCCACATCAGCTGAAATTTATTGGCAAAATCAAGAAGCGAGATTTGACAATTACCTTGTAGATAAGCTAGTGTGGGACGATTCGTTTCATGATTAAACGGTTCATAAACTGGGCTTTAGCTGCACCCAGACAGGGTAATGATCGCTTGCGCTGGTATTGTTTGGGGAGCCGCAGGCGATAATTTCCATCCCGCGCGTGAAAATGTGGTCGGCAGCACAGGGAGAGAACCCCAACTTTTTTACGGTAGGTCCCGCTCCTTTTGAAGCGCGGACGAGATCAATCTCTGCGAATTGCTCCACCATCCGTCGAATCCCCCGATTGGTTACTGTGTTGAAATCGCCACCCACAATCACGTAGGGATTATCTGTCCCCACATTTTCAGTAATGGCCCCAACCTGTCTATTGCGCAAGCGGCGTGTAGTTATGTAAACTTCGGTGTGTGCGCAATGTGTCAAAATATCGAGCCCGTTGATCGTAAGCGTTGCGGCTAAACTAATCCGCATTTGGCGATTGAGTGGAGCACGATGAGGGAGAATGATTTTTTTGTCATCTTTGATTGGCCACGGGGTGAGGATGGCGTTACCAAAATTACGGCCGTGTTTGTGAATAGAGGCTGGATAGTAGACAAAGTTCATTTTGAGCGCCTTCGCTATCTGTTCCACACCCTCTTCATTCATTTCTTGTAGTAAGAGAATATCGGGATTTTGTAAATCTTCGACCTCGGTTAACTCAGTTAAAGCTTGCTCTACCCTTTCTCCAAAATCAATGTTGTAACTGACCACTTTAATAGACCCCGAATAGCTGGGTTCGTTTTCCACATATTGCCCTATGTAGCGTGGTCCATCTGGGTCTTCGTAGTTGACTAAGAATGGGGGGAAGATTGGCATTCCTACTCCAACATTTTCGCCTTAAATACCTGTCAGGTTTTTATTCGATAAAACAAAGGCGAGCTACGAACAGTATAACTGAACGAGCTCGCCTTCGCCAAAGGAGATAGGTATGAAATGAAGCGTGATGCGTGAGATTATTCACGTTTCACGCTTCACGGATTCATAAATTTTGTAAGTAAGCCTCAATGCTTGCTGCTGCTTTTTGTGCCGAAGCAACGGCCGTAATCACGAGATCGGGCCCATGTACATTATCACCAGCGGCAAAGACGCCAGATAAGCTAGTGGCCCCATCTTCTTCATCTGCTTGAATGAGACCCCATTTGTGTGTTTGCAATGCTTCATTTTGCTTGCCCAATTCAGGATCGGGCCAGTAGCCAATGGCTAAAACAACGGTGTCGACAGCAAAATCTTCTTCTGAGTCTGCGATGGGTACAGGGCGACGACGTCCCGATTTGTCGGGTTCGCCCAACTCCATTTTGATGATGCGCATGCTTTGTAAACGGCCGTTTTCATCACCGGTGTAGGCAACAGGGGCTTGCAGATAATCAATCGTCACCCCTTCTTCTAAACAGGTATACCGTTCGGGTACATTGCCGGGCATTTCTGCTTCCGTACGCCGATACACAATGCGTACATCTTTGGCACCGAGACGAATGGCAGAACGGGCACAATCTACGGCCGTATCGCCACCACCAATGACAGCGACTCGTTCACCAATGTCAGGTAAGGCCTGTTTGTTTGAGGGTAAATCTTTCAGGGCTACATTAGCTCGTACCAAAAAGTCTGTTGCCTGGTAAATGCCAGCTAAATCTTCGCCAGGAATATCCATTGTTGCATTGACGCCTGCACCAGTGCCCAAGAAGACGGCATCAAAATCTGCTTGTAAATCTTCGAGCAAAATATCTTTGCCAATACGTGTGTTCGTGATGAATTTGACGCCTGCATCCCGTAAATCTTGAATCTTGTTTTGCACCACATGTTTTTCTAGCTTAAAGCTGGGAATACCATAGAGGAGCACCCCCCCCGGTTCCGGCCATGCCTCATAAATAGTTGCTTGGTGCCCTTTTTTAACCATCTCTTCGGCAACTGTGATGCCTGCCGGCCCAGAACCGACAATGGCGATTTTTCGACCCGTTTTCTGTGTGGGCACAGGAATGGAGAGCACTCCAGCGCGACGGGCTTCATCAGCGACAAACGCTTCAAGTTTGCCGATAAAGGCAGGGCCATTCCGTTGCCCTAAGACACAGCCTTGTTGACATAAATTTGGGCAAACACGACCGCATACTTCTGGCAGCGGGCTGGTTTGGGCAAAAATTTGGCCCGCTTCGACAAAGTTGCCTTGGCTGATTTGCCAGATCGCTTCAGGAATATCGTTGCCCACAGGACAGTTTTGTAAACAAGCTTGGGGTTGTGGACATTGCAAGCAGCGTTCTGCTTCAGCCACCGCTAATTCATCATCATACCCCAGAATGACCTCTTCGAAGTCACAAATGCGATCATCTACCTCCCGTTTTAAGTAGGGTACGGGTTGTAAGTTGGCCCGTTGTCGACGGTTTATATCGCGATATTTGGTTTCTTCATTCATCGAGATTTTCCTTTTGATAGATTACCCAAGTTGCTGCTTTAAAGCCAAAATCAGCAAAATTTGCAAAACTTGTCATGCTGAGTGAAACGAAGCATCCCTACGACGTTGGAATGAGGGATGCTTCACTGCGTTCAGAATGACATTTGAAAATTAAACTCATGGAGGCAATTTGAGTTAGATCATTCTTATTACGCTTTCTTTTTAACCATCAACAGTATAAGAAACGGCCGTTTTTTTTGTTAGCGATCTTCGTCATGCACTCGGCTGACAACTGTCATTGAGGGTTATGACATTTCGCAGACACATCGGGGTAGTTTGTCACTACAGAATATGGCCGAATTTTCCGATACTAATCTTCGATACGTCCATGGCGATATAAATGCGCGGAAGGAGACACACAGATATGACCAAAAAAATGATAACAATCGATGGGAATGAAGCGGCGGCTCGGATTGCACATAAAGTCAATGAAGTCATTGCTATTTACCCCATCACCCCATCTTCACCAATGGGTGAATGGGCTGACCAATGGTCTGCAGACGGCGATCGGAATATTTGGGGTTCCGTACCATTGGTTGTGGAAATGCAAGCAGAAGGAGGG
>JBNKHS010000407.1:0-3194 GCA_050290485.1 Promineifilaceae bacterium (SeqCode)
TGGCGAAATTCGTATTCACGGCCGTTTTTGGGAGGAGCAACCGAAGCCGGATTGGCCGGAACGTGGCGTTGAGATCATCATCAGTGATACGGGGATTGGGATTGCGCCAGATGTACTTGAGCTTATTTTTACAAAGTTTTATCAAACTGGTGATGTTTCTTTACATTCAAGTGGTCGAACAAGATTTAAGGGCGGGGGCCCTGGCTTAGGGTTGGCAATTGCACGAGGGATTATCAACGCGCATAACGGCCGTTTATGGGCAGAAAGCGAAGAATGTAATGAAGAAATCTGTCCCGGCAGCCATTTTCACATCGTTTTGCCGATCAAAAGCCAACTGTAATTGTCACTAAACCTTTATCAAAAAAGATAAATCGGATTGCTATATATCCAACCCCGTTCTTTTCCTAGATACGGAATGGTACACTCGACGCGGTAAGCCCCTTTCTCCACAGGAATATGGGTTAAGTTGACATCATTTCTGACTTCAGCCACAACTTCACCATGACGAATCAAACGTATATTCGTTCGCGTTGGGGCGATGGCTTGCAAGGTAGCGCCGCCACCGTTGAGATGTAGGCGATCGCCCATGACGCCTTTTTTAGAGGTATGGCCTGTAAAACGAAATCCTTTGGTTGATTTTGGCAAATCATAGCCGATCCAGCTATTTCCTTTGCCTATCGCTGTTAAAATGCGTTTTTTATCATAAGTAAGATCATCTGTTAAAGGCTCTTCGAGCAAAATATGAGTATTGACACAGCGGAAGAGATATTCATAAGGATAAATCTCTTTTTCGATGGAACCGACCTTAAACATTAAACCATGTGCGTCACTGTTGCCAATGGCGGCGATATGTTTTCCTTCGGCTAAAAACTTGTCCCACAGAGCCAATGTTTCTGGTTCTGGTGTGGTGATATATTTTTCATTGTTGAAGGAGACATAAATCGCGGTCAGCTTGTCGAGGATGCCGTTTTGCATGGGCAGCGAATTGAGTTGGTCGGCCATGCGATTGACGAAGCTGGACATATAGTTCCAAATTTCTAATCCAGAGAAGCCATCAATATCCCAATCGTGCCACCCAAGATTGTCGTTGGGCAAGATGCGGCAATCTTTTTCGTGGGGGTGAGCCAGAAACGTATAACCACCTATTTCTTTGACAGCATCAATTAACTGTTGCGGATTATCGGCACAAGGGGACATTTCTCGTTCTGCGCCATAGATGAGCATGTGGCTGGCTTGGGGATCGCGCCGTACGTTATGCACTTCTTCGCCTGCAATGAGCAGAATACGGCCGTTTTCGTTTTCATAATACCCCTCAACACCATCGACCCACACATTGTGATCAGTGACAATGATAAAGTCGAGTCCTGCTGCGATCGCCGCATCCGCAATTTCCGCATGCCATTTTTCCCCATCGGAATAAGGGGTGTGCATGTGCATATTGCCCACAAGTTCGTGCATTGGTTGTTTCCTCTTCCTATTGCTCAATCAAAATGAGCGCCAATATGCTATCATCGAAATTGTGTTTTTACAAAATTATTGAGGATACCCAAACCCCTTGGCTTGGAACTATATTCATTTATTCCTCAAGCTTTGTTACAAGAACCTTATCAACACGACGTGCATCCATATCGACAACTTCTATTGTTAACTCTTGCCACGTGAATTTTTCACCAGCTTTGGGAATGTGACCAAGGTAGGTCATGACAAAGCCACCAATCGTTTGGAAATATTTTTTTTCTTCATCGGGGAGCGCGGCGATTGAAAACAGTTCTTTGAACTCTTCAATCGAAAGCAGCCCATCAATTAACCATGATCCATCATCGCGTAAAACGGCCGTTGGTTTTTCCGGATCTCCAATTTCGGGTACATCCCCCACAATCGCTTCGATTAAATCAATGAACGTGACTAATCCTTCAACGCCCCCATGTTCATCGGTTATCAAGGCGATTTGGGCTTGAACAGCTTTGAATTTTTCTAATACTTGATACACGGACAGACCCGAGGGAATAAACAAAGCGGGTTTGAGCAAGGGTTCTAATGAGTTTAAATTCTCTTCAAGATTCTGTACCAACAAATCTTTTACGTAAACGAGGCCAAGGACATCGTCTAAATTTTCGTTTACAACAGGGTAACGTGAATGTGCCCCATCGCTGATTTTCGCTCGAATTGCTTCTGGTGAATCATTGATGTCGAACCAAACGATATTGGTGCGGTCTACCATCAAATCATTGACATGGAGATCTCCCACGCGGAACAACTGCTCGACAATCTCTTCCTCGATGGGGTCAACGACACCAATTTCTGTGCCTTGTTCGATCATCATTTGAATTTCTGCTTCGGTAACGGCAGGCTCATTGGAGGGACGGATGCGTAAAAGGTATATAACGAGTCGCGTGGAAGCACTTAAAAAGAAGACGAGGGGGCGAGTTGCTTTTGCCAACCAACTCATGGGTGTAGCAATTGTACTGGCGATGGTTTCTGGATTAGTGAGTCCGATTTGTTTGGGAGCAAGTTCTCCTAATACGAGGGAAAAGTAGGTAATCAGAATTACGGCCGTAATTCCCGCAATTTGTTCACTATAAACCCCAATCACAGGAATTTGTGTTAAATGAGGCTGCAGCGGCTGGGCAATGATACTGTTGCCAAATGCCCCCATCACCACCGCAACCAACGTAATCCCAATTTGAATCGTTGCCAGAAAATTATCTGGCTGGTCAGCCAATTTGATCGCTGTTTTGGCTCCCTTGTCCCCTTTTGCAGCACGAATTTGCAAACGTGCTTTGCGTGCGGACACCACCGCAATTTCCGACATAGAAAATAAGCCATTGATAATAATTAAAATGAAAAGACCGAGCATGAAACGTACTCCCAATAAGAATCAAATGTAAGCAAGGGATTGTACCGAGAATGACAAGTTTGGCAATCAGTATCTACGTAAATATCCCTAATGTTTTAAGTGCCTGAGACGAGAAAACGTTGAATCTAAAATGGATGATGGGTAAGATTGATCGTATGAACAAATTTTTCAAATATAGTGCTCTAGGCAATGATATGATTGTGATTGACCCCCAATTTTGTGCTGTAGAGATGTCTCCTAAAAACATCCGGCAGATTTGTGATCGTCATTTTGGTGCGGGTGCGGATGGCATTTGTTATGGCCCCTTGCCCCACGAAACGACTGGTGTCCCGACGAT
>JBNKHS010000408.1:0-3135 GCA_050290485.1 Promineifilaceae bacterium (SeqCode)
TTTAAACTGATACGAGAAATTATAATAGGCGATTGATTGGCAAGCAAAAATCTCCTTTCGCTAGCTAAACCTTTTTAGAGAACAACCATTACGATACGAGCAGATTTGTATGTCCTGGACACGAAATGATATAAACATCCACATGCGGTTTCCTCAATTTCATGCGAATGGCTCTTGCTATGACATTGTCAATATTTTTGTGAACATAGCGTCAAATTGTATTGCAAACAATGAGAATCCCGAACACGCATAAGCCTTATCCCTAGCAATGCGTTATAATCCGCGTCGAAAATTGACGGAATTGAAATGAGGAACATCACACATGCCATTTTTCTTTGAACAATTAGCCATCCCTGAAGTCATTTCAATCACGCCGCAAAAATTTGGCGACAATCGGGGATTTTTCATGGAAACGTATCATTACGGACAATTTGCCGCCCAGGGCATTGATGTGCAATTTGTGCAGGACAATCATTCGCGGTCTTCGTATGGTGTTTTGCGTGGGCTGCATTACCAAATAAATCCGGCGGCACAGGGCAAATTGCTGCGCGTGGTCAATGGCGAGGTGTTTGATGTGGCTGTGGATATTCGCGCCAATTCGCCTACTTATGGTCAATGGGTTGGGCAAATTTTATCTGCGGAAAACGGCCGTATGCTCTACGTCCCCCCCGGATTTGCCCACGGTTTTTGTGTGTTGAGCGAACAAGCTGATTTGCTCTACAAGGTCTCCTCTCTCTATTCCCAAGAACATGAACGGGGCATCGCCTGGGATGATCCCGCCATTGGTGTTGACTGGCCGATTCAGAACCCCATTCTCTCGCCACGAGACACACACAATCCAACACTCGCAGAAGCAGACAACAATTTTGTCTACGAACCGCTTTTTTCCCTATCACGATAATCTCTATTTGGGTTAGGGTGGTCAATTTGTCAAATATCAACACAACCTGACAAATTCTAATCAGGACTTTTCTGGAACAGAAACCAAAATGGAGGCCGCTACATTACGCCCAATCACTTGTTGTTTGCCATCAATATCCAAAGTCAGCGGTCCATCAAATGGCGCAATCTCGACAACTGTAAATTGAACACCTGGAACTAACCCCAATTGCGCTAAATAGCGTAACAATTCCCCATTTGTATCGTCAGGAATACGCATAACAGCGGCCGAATCACCTACTTTTAACTTGGTAAGCAGTTGCGAATCAACCCGCCTGACAACACCTTCTTTGGATGGTATCGGATCACCATGAGGATCAAATTCAGGATGATTCAAGGCCGCCGCAATGCGTTCCTCCAATTTCTCGCTAATGACGTGCTCTAAAATGTCGGCCTGTTCATGCACTTCATCCCAGGTAAACCCCAATGCCTCAATTAAATAAAGCTCTATCAAACGATGGTGACGGATTACTTCCAGGGCCAGTTTTTCTCCATCCGGGGTCAAAGTAACTCCGTAATGTTTTTCATAATTGACAAGATTGAGTTTGGCCAGGCGTTGAATCATGCTGGTGGCAGAAGCTGGCTTCACCTCGCGTGCTTCGGCAATACGGGAAGTGGATACAGGCGATTCTACATGCGCCAGCGTGTAAATGGTCTTCAAATAATCTTCGATGGCTTGATGATTTAGCCCGTCTCGTTGACGAGATGTGCCATCCGCTAATGTTTCAATTTCTGGCATAAATTTATGTTCCTTCCCGGTGGGAAATGATCTCCATTTATTGTATTTAGGATATTGATTCCTTTTTCTGCTTTTGTCTCTAATTTGGACGGTTATGTGTACGGGCAATCTAACACACCCGCTGATCGCTGTCAAGAAAATTAAGATAAGGGGTTGACAAAGCACACAAAAACTAATATCATTAGCCTTGAAGGTTAATACTATTAGTTTTGGAGGTTCATGATGACTAATTTACAAGCTGTGCAACAATCAAAAAATATTCTTTCCCCAGGCATTTTATTACGATTGGAAGGATTGACTGTATTGGGCCTGGCCGTTTTTGCTTACGGCCGTTTAGAATACAGTTGGCTCATTTTCCTGCTGCTCTTCTTCTGGCCAGATCTTGCGATTTTGGTTTATGCGGTGAATAAGGGTTGGGGAACGGCCGTTTACAACTTACTCCACACCTACACGTTTCCCATCATGCTGCTTATCACTTCGATCCTGCTGCCATGGACATTTGGCATTCAGTTTGCCATCATCTGGTTTGCCCATATCGGCATGGACAGAATGTTTGGCTATGGCTTAAAATACACCAGCGAATTCAAAGACACCCATCTCACACGTTTATAGGAAATTGCCTTGCCATACCCATCTCAAATCACAAAAGAAAGCATCACAGCTCAAACCTCAATCCTCATCGAAAAAGATGGGGTTGAGGCTTTATCCCTAAACAAATTAGCAACTGCTCTCGGCGTAAAAGCCCCCTCCCTCTACCGCCATGTAGGAAACAAACATCAACTCCTGCAAAATGTGAATCTGCAAACATTACAAAATTTGTTCGAAGTCATGGATGCCGCTATCAGCACAGTAGACAATGACCCGCAAATGCAAATGATGGCGCTTGCCCAGGCGTATCGTCAATTTGCCCACGAACATCCTCAACTTTACACGCTCGCCTTCACCCACAAGAATGAAGGTCTGCGGCCAGATGAGCACCTGCTAACCGAAATGGTTCTACCGATTCAATCTATCATGGCTCAAATCTCAGGGGAGCAAGCGTCACTGGCGGCCTTGCGTGGTGCGCTTGCACTGCTTCATGGGTTTGTGATGCTGGAAATCAACGAACAATTGCAGCGTGGTGGCGATCTTGACCAAGCATTTACCCAATCCATTGGAGCCTATTTGCATGGATGGGAAACCCCAAACCCCTAATAATTTCCTCTGCAAGAACGCTCATCAACCCTACCAGAGACATAGGAAGAAAGTCCTATTTGCGCAGATCTTCACACGCTTTCGGTTACACTGTGTACGAAGCAAATACTGGAGTTCGCAACATGGTCAAAATTCTTGTCGTTGAAGATGATATCCTCATCCAAAATTTAATGGTCTTCAAATTAAAGAAAGAATCTTATGAGGTTATCGCCGCAAGCGATGGTGTCGAGGGTGTTCATCTGGCACAAACTGAATTACCTGAT
>JBNKHS010000409.1:0-3016 GCA_050290485.1 Promineifilaceae bacterium (SeqCode)
TGACCAATCTGGTTCACCATTACAGATCTGGATGCCCAGCTTGTTTCCTTCTATTATCTCTGTGGTTTCGAGAAAAAGGGGGAAATACAGGCATATATCCCTCTTTTTCCTTTTTCGCAGTTTGCACAACTTTGAAGTAAACCACACGAGACTTCCACGTTAGTGCTGGGCGCACCTGGACAGTCTTGGCAACTTCATACGCCGGATACACACCATAAAGCAAAATACCAGCACGTACCAGATCAAAATGACTATCTGGTAGTTGCAAAATACCGCCCGAATTGGCCATGTGGCGCAAGGGAGGATGAGGCAGATTCCGTTTTTCATAGAAGGCAAGTACATCGTTAAAGCGGTCAAGTTGAGTCTGCGCATGATTGAGTCGTGGCGAGTCAGCATTGGCAAAGTGAGAATAAATGCCCTCAACGTCACAATGTTGGCAGGCGAGGGTGGCTTCTAACAATGAATCGGCATTGTAATAATGAACGCCAATGCGCTCCATGCCGGTATCGATTTTCAGGTGAACTCGTGCGCGAACACCTAATTCAGCAGCGACTTTGTCTATTTGTGTCAATTTCTCGATGGATGAAGCAGTAATCGTCAAATCATGTTGCAAAAAGAGTGGAACTTGATTACCGATGATGCCGCCTAACACCAAAACAGGTATGGTGACCCCTGCTTCACGCAGCATAATCCCCTCTTCAAGGTAAGCAACGCCTAAATAAGGCGCACCCAATGTAACCATATGTTGGGCTACTTCGACAAGTCCATGCCCATAGGCATTTGCTTTGAGGATAGGCATTACTTTGGCTGGAGATACGGCCGTTTCAATCGCACGGTAATTTTCTGTCAGGCGGTCTAAATTCACTTCCACATGAGTTGGACGCAACACATCGTGGCTGAGCGTGGGTTGATTTAATAAGGTCATAACGACGCATTTTACATGGGTATTGGAGATTGGAGATTGGAGATTGGGGATTTTCTAATGTGGAATGTAAAGAAAATAGAACGCAGATAACGCAGATTGACCTGATAAAACCGATTGTTATAAAGATCAAGATGATCAGTTTCATCTGCGAGCAACCACAAGTTGCAATCTGCGTTCTATTCCTTGTTTTCAAATCATCTAAGCTGATAACTGATGGCTGACGGCCGTTTGCTTTTGTGCTGAAATACGTAACATCACAATCGCTTCAATAACACCTAGCCAAATGCCAGAAAGTGGCATTAAGATCACACCAACAATACAGGTTAATAAAAAGCCCCATCCGACAGAAGCGGGTAATGTATCGGTTTCTTGCAATGCCCATTGTACAAACATGCCCAGCAAGAAAAGCAACGCCCCAAAAAGCAAGAACCAAATCGCGGCCATGCGATCAAAATGAGGGTCAACGGCGTTAAACACACCTGCATGCAACACATCAAGCAAAGGCTGTGATGCAAATATCAAGCCAAAAACTGTATGTATGCCAGCCGTTGCCATAATCGCGGGTCCAATCCAACGTTTCATGAAACACCTCCAGCTATTTGTAAATTTTGTGAATTTGTAATACCTGCTTTGGCCATCTTGCTCACAACCAAATGGTGAAACGGCCGTATTACATTAAAGTAAATCGGCCCTGCCCAGTTGTTGTAATGGACAATCGTGATCACATAAAAACGATTCCCTTTAGTCAAGGACTCAACCACGACACCCAAATAGGCATCTAAATGGGATTCAGATGCACCCGCTACCCAGAAACGGCCGTCTTCTGCCATCTCCACCGTAAAAAAGGTCACCTTTTCACCTGGCGTTAAGGACACATCTTCCGGGCGCATACGCATATGGCTGCTCTGTGGGATTCCTTCCTGTTTCATCCCCAACAAACGCACAAATCCCCACCGAACTCTGTATAAATTTTTGATCCAATTTGGGTAATAGGAGAACATGCCCGCAATAAACTCACGCATACTGCAATCCCCTTCTACTGCTTTCACATCAATATGGTCAGCATCTTGCATTAACCTTGCCAAATTAGGAACATCCCTAAATAGCTCACTTTCTTTCATCATCTAAATTGTCCTTCGCAAACAAACCGCAGAGAAAAGAAAAATCTTTATAATCTGCACAATCTTTGATCTTCATTTATTGAACTGTTCATCGTTCAGGTAAAAAATCAGGTTGCTTTTCTTGCTCAAATTGGCGGATGGTGCGGTTAATGAGCTGACGATAGACAAAACGTAACAACCACCCGGGAAAGAATTGCCCCCGCTCCTCAAAAGCAACTCGTCCCCGAGGATGTTCCATCATCTTGCGAATGCCCCGTTTATCCTCTTGCACCGTACGCCACACATTGATTTTGCTCAAATGTTTAACGCTCTTATATCCATAATGGGCAGGAGCCACTAAACGCAGTGGGGCACCATGATCACCTGTCAATGGCTGTCCATTCATCCGATCAACCAACAAAATTTCGTCAGCCAATGCGTCTTGCAAAAACAAGGTGGAACGATAACGATCAAGCCCTGTAAACACGGCAACCAACATTTCATCTTTTGCAGATAATTCTGGTTGCACAAATTGCTCATAAAAATCCTTAAAGCGAAATCCACTCCACTGCACATTACAATAGCTCCATGTGGTTACACAATGAAAATCGGCCGTTAATTCAACCCGCTCAAGCCTCTCTAAATCTTGATGGCTGATCGTTTGCGATGTTACATCTCCACCCAACCGTATAGAAAAGTTTGTAGCCATTGTGGGCACATAATGGGCATAGTGTGGCATCCCGAAGCGGGGAAAATCTGTGCGTTCTTGTTGCCCACGGGGCAATGCCTTCTTCGATTTCATACGCATACTTCATGACTCCCTAAATTCCTAGCATTGTCAGATAATCATTAAACAAAGCACGCAGCTCTTCGCGGAGAATCGGGGGTTGTACTTGTTCAGCCCCAACCAAAATAACATAGAGCAGTTGGGCTCTGCGCCGTGCGGCTGTAGCGTCGCCAAGAATCTCGAGCAACAACTCTTCCACGTAAG
>JBNKHS010000410.1:0-2897 GCA_050290485.1 Promineifilaceae bacterium (SeqCode)
ACGTGACTACATCCACAACAATCCGGCAAATTGGCAAAGAGACGAACTTCATCCAAACAACCTTGATAAATGATAATCTCAAGAAGCAGCCATCTATTGCGAACAACCATATTTTGTGGATAATTCCTGCCCTAACTTTGGTTCTTACAAATATGTGGGTTAAGCAATGGGGAGGCTATTTTATTTTACCGAGTCTTAGCTCTCCAATCATTTTTACAGGAAAAATAAAATAGAAAAAGGAAATTAGTTATGAATTTTAATGATGCCCAAAAGGATATGCGCTATTCATACTTGTCTGGTGCGACGGGTGTTTTTGTTTCAGGATTAGTCTGGCTTATTGCTGGGGCGGTTGCTTTTTTTGTTTCGCTCCAAGCCGGCATGATTGCGCTGTTTTTTGGAGGTATGCTGATTCACCCCTTGGGCATCATGTTGGATAAAATGTTTGGTCGTTCTGGAAATCATAAATCGGGGAATCCGTTAGGTGCGCTGGCGCTCGAAAGCACATTTCTACTATTTATTGGCTTGTTTATCGCTTACGCTGCGGCGCAGCTCCGCCCAGAATGGTTCTTTACAATTATGCTGATGACGATTGGTGGACGTTATTTGACCTTTCAAACGATTTATGGTTTACGCATTTATTGGGCACTTGGGGCAGTGCTAGCGCTTACGGGTATGCTCATCATGATGTTTGATTTCTTAACGGCCTATACTGCTTTTGTGGGTGGTGCAATTGAGGTTCTCTTTGCTCTCATCATCTTCAATTTAGCGAAAAGCTCCGAAGCCACGGTTGGTGAGATCCAAGCGTAGGTTTGGGCAAAATGTTTTAATAGGAAATGGATACGGCCGTTTGTTGCTATAATTTCGTCATGCATAACCCAAATGATTAAACGAATGCATAGTGGAGAACGGAAATGACACATGATTTAGAAATGAATAAGCGCAATGCGGTTGAGTTTTATCGGACTGCTTATCTTGGGAATCCTACGGAAGCTGTGGCGACATATGTTGGTGCGCAATACATTCAACACAATCCCTTGGTGGGCGATGGCAAGCAGGCATTTATCGACTACTTCGCGGAAATGGCGAGAGATTATCCAGATAAACAGATTGAATTTGTACGTGTTGTTGCTGAAGGAGATTTGGTTGCGTTGCATACGCACCAGACATGGCCGGGAAACGATGAGTATGTGACCATGGACTTTTTCCGGTTTGATGATCACGGGAAAATTGTTGAACATTGGGATGCAGTGCAGCAGATACCTGAGGAAACAAAGAATGGCAATACGATGTACTAATAGACAAATCAACTAAACATCGGACAATCTATTTGCTCCGGGCGGTCTCCAGACCGTGCCGTTGTTGGCTCGGTGGGACACCGGCCAGAGCGAGTTGTCCGGTTTTTAATTAGCTTCTCTATTAGATTCAGAAGATGACGATAGTTTTTCCAATTTCTCCCCTGTGCCTCGGCGTCTCCGCGTTAAATTATTTTTGAAAGAGACGACACCGACTGTCATCAGCTACCATAAATGAAAATGTCGAAGACGCGCCAGCGGCGACGTCTCTACAAATGTTATTTTCAAAGGAGATAACTTTGTGAAAGCAATTATTTACGAGAAATATGGCTCTCCTGACGATTTGCAACTTAAAGAAATTGAAAAGCCCATCCCCAATGATGATCAGGTTCTGATAAAAATTCATGCTGTCTCCATCAATGGCTCTGACAAAGAAAATTTAATTGGTAAACCTTTGTATTCGCGCATCAATGGGCTGTTTAAACCAAGGGAACAAATTTTGGGTTCTGACATCGCGGGCCGGGTGGAGGCTGTGGGCAAGAATAACAGCGAATTCAAAGTTGGGGATGAGGTGTTTGGTGAAATTCCTTGGTATCATGGGGGATTTGCTGAATACGTTTGTACCCATGGCAAGACTTTGGCTTTGCGGCCTGAGCGTTTGTCTGTGGCGGAGGCGTCAGCCATTCCTCAAGCGGGTGTCATTGCTTATCAAGCGATTATTGAGACGGGTCAGGTAAAAGCTGGAGAAAGCGTATTGATCAATGGTGCTGGCGGTAGCGCCGGTTCCTTTGCTATCCAACTGGCAAAAAAAGCTGGGGCAGAGGTGACGGGTGTCGATAACCAGCACAAATTTGAGTTTATGCGCTCGCTTGGGGCTGATCATGTTATTGATTACACTCAAGAAGATTTCACGAAAATGGGCAAGCAGTATGATTTCATTCTTGATCTGACTGCTTATCGTTCTGTCTTTGCTTATAAACGAGCCTTAAAGCGAAACGGCCGCTACTTTGTTGTCGGTGGATCTGCGGCCACACTTTTACAAGTGGTGCTGTTGGGACCAATCATCAAAAGAAGTTCCCACAAACAGTTGCAACTGCTTGGTGTGCCCCAAAACCGTAAAGATTTACTGGCGATTACCGACCTTGTTGAGGCAGGGCAAGTGACTCCTATCATCGATAGACAATACTCTTTGGCTGAAGTGCCTGAGGCATTTCGCTATATTTTAGCGGGACAGGCCAAAGGTAAAATTGTGATTACGCTTTAGCAAACACACGTAGGGGAATAGGTGCAGATATTTCTTGTTGGGTGGGGAGAAAACGGCCGTTTCTTGCTATAATCATCCGTGCGAATAACCACAAAAAAGTTAAGCTTGGAGAAAGTATGACAACTGAACATGCGTATAGCGCAAAGTGGATTTTAATCCCCGAATTGTCCTTTTATGAACAAGGAGAACCTCCTTTATCTGGCGAGTACCACATTTCTGTAAAAGACAACAACGCCGCCTTTGCTATCACTTGGACGCCTGCTGGTGGTGAAGAGACCTCAATTAGCTTTGGTGGACCCTTAGATGGACAACCCCATGATGTTGAACAACCCGCCGGAGCC
>JBNKHS010000411.1:0-2887 GCA_050290485.1 Promineifilaceae bacterium (SeqCode)
TCATAGATAGTTTGGGCAGAACGGCCGTTTAACTTTTCTGTGATGTCAAATACCGCAGCCAATTCATCTTGCAGCCAAATGCCGGTTGGGGTTCCACGAAATAGATAGAAATGTTCAGCAAAAATTTGCCACGCTTGTCGCTGATCACCACTCGTTTCTCCCCCATCTTGCCGTGGGATACACAAAGATTCCAATGAAATCCCTTGAGAGTACAACATACGAAAGATGTAATGGTCGGGGATGAGGATTAATTCTGTAGGTGATCCGAAACGATAATTAGGGTCGGCAAACAAACGGGGATCGACATGTCCATGCGGACAAACCAATGGCAAATCGACAATAGTTTCATATAGTTGCTCGGCAATCTGCTTTGTTGCTGGATCAACAGGTAAGTAACGGTCATTGCTTCGGTTCAAAGTAGCCATTTTTAGCGTCCTTGCTTGCTCTTCGGGGCAAGCTATGGTATGTTGAGGTTAACTGAAAGTTAGCGCTAACGTTAGCGCTAACGTGACTATAACGAAACGACATCACTTTGTCAAACAGGAGCTTAGCGCATGAGCAAACGCATCACGATTTCAGATGTGGCTAAAGAGGCAGGTGTCTCTATGATGACAGTGTCTCGCGCCATCAATAACAAGGATGGTATTAGCGAAGCAACCCGGCAGCGCATCTTAACCATCGCCACGGAAATGGGGTTTCAACCGAGTGGCCTGGCACAGGGCTTGGCCACACAGCGCACAGCCACAGTAGGGTTAGTCGTGCCTGATATAGCCAATCCATTTTTTGCACTCATTGCCAGAGGCATAGAAAACGTGGCGTACGACAACGGATACAATGTGTTTCTATTAAATACGGATGAGGACGCAGAACGGGAGATGGCGGCACTTAACTCTTTGTGGCAAAAACAGGTTGATGGCTTGATTTTGTGCAGTTCACGATTGGCGCAAACGGAACTAAACAGTTGGCTGGAAAAGTTCCCATATGTGGTCTTGATCAATCGGGTGTTGGAAACGGCCGTATCCGGTGTTTTTACCATTAATATTGATGATCGCGACGGCGCCAAGCAAATCATGAACTACTTTATTGCTGCTGGCCACAAAAACATTGCGTTTGTCGCCGGGCCAGAGCATTCTTTGAGCAGCCAGGAACGCTTAATTGGTTATCAAACCAGTTTACAGGAGCACAATTTACCGTTCAGACCTGAATTGATTCAGCATTGTGTACCAGATACAGATGGCGGTTATGAGGCGGCATTAACTCTGTTGCAAAAGGATCTAGGGATAACGGCCGTTTTTGCTTACAATGACTTAACCGCTACTGGTGTCTTACGTGCCTGTCTCGAACAAAAGCAACAAGTTCCTCAGGACATAGAAATCATCGGTGTCGATGATATACCCTTGGCCTCTCTTGTCTCTCCCACCTTAAGTACACTGCATATCGACAAGCGAGAACTAGGGACAACAGCCATGCAAACACTGGTTCGCTTGATGCAGAATGAACAACCATCAGGGAAGCAACAAAAAATAGTGAAACCGACATTAATTTTACGACGAACAACGACTGGTGCTCTGTAAAAGTTTGGATGGTTAAGGTTTCGTTGGTTTATATCGCATCAATCCCATACATTAGATCACAATTAAACTGAAAAGAAACACAACAAATATGGAAATCAAAAAATTAGTGCAAACTTTACCCAAAGCAGAATTGCATATTCATTTAGAAGGGGCCATGAATCCCGCGACGACGTTGAAGTTGGCTAATAAACACGCCCATCTCGGGTTTGTCAACACAATTGAAGCTTTGCAAAACTCATGTGGGTTCAAGAGTTTTGAAGATTTTCGTAGGTATTATCGAGTCTGCATGGAACTTATTCGGTCCGAAGAGGACTTCTCGCAGGTGGTGTATGAATATGGGCGAGACATGTTGGCACAAAACATCCGCTACAGTGAAGTATACTTATCAATTTATCAGCACCTACATTTGCAAGGAAAAGATTTAGATTTAGCCGATGTTCTTAGGGGTATAAAAGCAGGCAGCCAAAGAGCTCGGGCTGAATTTGGGGTAGAAATTCAATGGATATTGGGCATCCCCCGCAAAAGACATTTCAGTGGACAAAATCCAAGCTCATTTGATTCCACCATCGCAGAAACGGTTTTGGAGTATGCTATTCAGGGGCAGGAGTATGGCGTGATCGGGATCGGGCTTGGCGGGAACGAAGTTGGCGCACCCCCCCACCCATTTAAGGATGTATTTCAGCAAGCCAAGCAAATGGGATTATGTAGTCTGCCACACGCAGGCGAAACAGCGGGCCCCAAAAGCGTTTGGGGAGCCATCAATGAGCTACAGGCCGATCGGATCTGTCATGGTGTACGTGCAATTGAAGATATGAAATTGGTGGACGAACTGGTTAAGCGTCAAATTCCCTTGGATATCTGTCCACCAAGCAATATTTGTATCAATATTTATCCATCATTGAGCCAGCACCCAATTTATAAGTTAGACAAATTAGGCGTAAAGATCACCATCAACAGTGATGATCCTACATTATTTGGCACTTCCTTATGCGATGAGTATCTTACTCTGGCCAGAGAGTTTGGATATACGGCAAAGGATTTAGTTCGATTTGCCGAAAACTCATTTCAGGCATCTTGCGCACCGCCAGACTTGAAGAAAAAATACCTTAGCGAAGTTGCCAATTGGCAGAAACAAATCCAGGCATAGCAATACCGAATTCAGGCTAACCCCACGACAACCTGGCCTGGCGGGCTTTCTGCTGCTACCTATGTGAGGGGGCAGCAGGGCATTACCTCAGCAGACTATGGGACAGCGCTGGACGTTAGCGGCAGTTGGGGGGTAACATCTGGTTTGTGAAGTAAAGTTTTGGAAT
>JBNKHS010000412.1:0-2833 GCA_050290485.1 Promineifilaceae bacterium (SeqCode)
CTGCAAACACGCATTGAAACCATCGAAGCGAAGCTAAAAGAAGATGAGGCCAAGGTTGTTGAACTAGAAACGGCCGTATCCACTGCCCGAACCAACCTGAATAACCTACCCGTCGCCGAAGCCCAACAACAACGCGACAACTTGCGCCAAGCGATCAACTCCGTACAAACCATTGTCGCTGGCCGCCAAGCTGTGGTTGATAGTCGCCGCGCCACACTCAATCAATTCGAGCAGCAGCTCAATCGGCTAAAAATACGGCAAAATAGTCTACAACAACAACAAGAGCAAATTGAACAATCCAGCAAAACAGCAGAGCAATCGACATTCCAGCAGCAGTTAGAGCTGTTGGACACACGTATTGGTCCAATGAAAACGCGGCTGGATGAAGGGCGCTTGGAATTGAATAACTTTGAAGAAGAAACGGCCGTGTTGCAAAAAGAAACACACGACACCGAAACCATCTTCACCCAAGCCAAAATCAAATTCACACAACAAACCAACGTCATCGAAAATCTGCAGGAGCGAATCAAAGCCGACTTGGGGATTGTCGCTTTACATTACGACGATGCACAGTTCGGCGCCAATCCTTTGCCTATTGGCGGGGTGCAAGAACTGCCTATGGTCACTGAACTACCCGATGACATTGAAGACACTATCCAAAATTACCGCGCCCAAATGCAGCGCATGGGGGCGATCAACCCCGATGCCCCAGAAGAGTACCGCGAAACGGCCGATCGCTTTGAATTCATGACGCAACAAATTGAAGATTTGAATCAAACCGAAGCCCAATTACGTGAAATTATTGCCGAGCTAGATGAATTGACTTCTCGTGCCTTTGCGGAAACGGTAGATAAAGTCAATCAAGTCTTTGGCACCACCTTTACGCAGCTGTTTGGTGGCGGCTCTGCTCGTCTTATGTTAACTGATCCGGATGATTTGACAGTGAGTGGTGTGGATATTATTGCCCGTCTCCCCAATCGGCGTGAACAAGGATTAGGCCTGCTTTCTGGTGGAGAACGTTCATTAACGGCCGTTGCCCTCATCTTCTCTCTGCTGAAAGTATCACCAACTCCATTCTGTATTATGGATGAGGTGGATGCCGCCCTAGATGAAGCCAATGTCAACCGCTTCCGCGATTTGTTACGCGAATTGAGTGTCAACACCCAATTCATCGTCATCACCCATAATCGCGGTACAGTACAAGCGGCACAAACTATTTACGGCATCAGTATGGGAACAGACAGCGCCAGCCAAGCAATCTCGATCAAACCAGAAGATTATATTCGGCAGCCCGAACTTCTGTAATTCATAAAAGAGTTTCAAAATGGGATCAAAAAATCCGCACAGTTTGTGCGGATTTTTGTTTTCTTGTCAATTATTTTGCTTTAATCTTATGTAAAATGAACCGGCTCCTGAAGCCATTTAGGTAACTCTGGCTTATCATGCTCTGGTTCCAATTTGTAAGCAGGTTCTTGCAACCATTTAGGGATAGGTTGGCCATTATAAGTCATTTCAGCAAAAGGTTTACTTTCTTGTTTATTTTTATCTTCACGCATGTTTTCTTTTTTACTCATCATCACTTACTCCATTCCAATATGTTCACAACGAGTAGGGAAACCCAACAAGTTATGATTGGATTATTGCAGCGAGTGAAAGTCTTGAAATCCTGTTTCTTTATTTCAAAGTGTTTGCACTTTCACAACAAGCTTCGATTTAATTTTTATCAATACGAGAGAACTTGGGATTTGCCAATTTTCAGTGAGGAACAGTTTAGCTGAAAATTGTTGAAATTTTTAAACTGTCGAGGTCTTTTGGACCTCGACAGTTCACACAACTTTTTCTTCCTACATTTACCCCTCAATAAGGTAGGAAATCGACACGGGTGACTTGTTGCCTAATTTTTTTAGGGTTTCGGTAATGTTCATGTCTTCTAAATAGGTACGGCCGTTTTCCAACGAATCCCACGCAAATACAGTCGCCGCCTTGAGTGGGTTTTCTTTGTTGTGGAATACTTGTACATGCCTACCCCCGTTTCTTTGCCGGGAAACGGCCGTTTCATCCAATACATTTAACCATTTGTCTAAATCCAATACACCGTGTTCTACTAATACAACAGCCACTATTTTCTCTCCTGAATAATTGTGCGTTATATATCTATGCCTTCATTATCCAGTTGCAACGTCGAGAGAATGTCGAGTATCGTCAATAAAAACAAAAAAAGTGCTAAATGCCTCCATGTTTACGTCATCCATGAAAAACATTTAACACTAAAGCAATGCCAGTTTGACATAAGTTTATAAATTAATCATTCCTTTTCTGCCTTACGTAAGCCAACATATTCAAAAATCGCAAAGAGAGCGACAACATCAGCTAATAAACCAACACTCCACTTCCCCGCTGTCGCCAAGGGTACAACATTGCTCAGCAACAAAATGGCGCTGCCAACAACCCATAACAAATCGAGCTCGATAATGACCCAAACAAGTTTCGAGTTGAGTTTCTCCATCGTTGCCACTTTGTACACATAAAAGGCAAACGGCAATAAAACAACGCCCAACCCCACCAAAATAGTTGCGTTGTTTAAGCCTATCCATTGGGCAACGCTGTTGGCAAAGAAAATGGTTACAAATGCACTAATTGTGGAAAAAGCAGCGTTTGCTTTAAGGACCCTGCGTAAGAAACGGCCGTTTTCCTGCACATCACCATTAATCATCGTACCTTCTAAACTTTTCGATTGCATGACATACCTCCATGTCTTAAGTAAAGTACAAAAAGAAACTTGAAATAAATCGATAAAGATGGCATGATTGTTATCATGCCCAAGAAAATCAAT
>JBNKHS010000413.1:0-2589 GCA_050290485.1 Promineifilaceae bacterium (SeqCode)
ATGATCAAAGCGATGTATCCCGAAGCAATAAGCGGTGTGGCGATGTGATTGGGCACACGTCCAATAAAGATGGAATAGGTAACATCCCAATGATGGTTGTATTGTAAAAATAAGCCGAGCAAAACGATGGGTAATCCAATCCCGAACCCACTGATTGCCAAGCGTTTATAAAATTGGTCGCTGCGTCTGGCGGTGACAATGCCCCAGGTATAAAAGGCCATCCCGACCAACATCATGCCCAAAGCGCGCAGGAAAAATTCGGTGAGCAGGGAAATATCGAGGAAAAATTGGCCGTTGCTGTAGGGCATTTCTGTGCCTGTGTCTTCGCTGAGGCGATGATGTAGTTGCGGGCTGTAGGGGCCTTGGTAAAGATCGAGTTCTGTGGATACGGCCGTATCTGTCGGTTGCCAAAATGTTTGCAAAGCTTCTAAATCAGCATCATTAAACGTAGGTACGATTGTTTGAATACCTACATTCAACAACGAAGGAATCAAAAAGATGAATAGTCCCAGCCCAAATTGCCATTTGGGTGGGATGTGTCGTAAGAAATAAAGCACAAAAGAACAGAGTGCATAAATCACCAAAATATCCCCACTCCAAATAAAGGTGGAATGGATAAGGCCAATAATCAGCAGCCAAAAATTGCGCAGCAAGTAAACACGAAATGTGCCTTCCCCTTTTTGTTCTAATTTATGGGTGAGGAGCATTACACTCGCGCCAAACAACATCGAAAAGATAGCCATGATCTTTTGATCGACGAACAAATGGGTAAAACTATAGATAAGGTGGTTTGTGCCGAGATCATTGCCAAATGCAGTTGGATTATAGTAAGCAATGTCCGGCATCGAGAAGCTGGCAATATTCATCAACAAAATACCTAATAGCGCAAAACCGCGCAGCAAATCAATAGCTATAATACGTTTTTGGGGTGTGTTTGTTTGTTGTACCATCAGAATCCTCCAGATTGATATTGATAGATTAAATTGAAGTTCTGAAGAAGTTCTGGAGATTGGCTAGAGAAGGTCTGGAAAAAGTCTAATGTTTGAGAGTAGAGGGAGTGCCTAGGTATTGGTTTAAAAAGCGTGCACCCTGGCGTTCAGACCATTGTGAATAGTTGCCTGGTCGTCCTTCGATATACCCTAAATGACCGCCACGTTCCGAAATGTAAGAGTAAAGGTTTGGATTTTTTTCAATAATCTCATGAGGGACATCTTCGGGGTCGAAAAGGGGATCGTCTAGTGAACGCATGATTAGGGTTGGGATGGCAATACTGTCTAAATATTTGCCAGAGCTCACGTGCGCATAATATTCTTCTGCATCTTTAAAGCCGTTGATTGGGGCAATATACATTTCGTCTAAGTCAGCAATATAGGTCGTGTTGAGAATAGGCTCTATGTCCATTACATCCTGAATGAGCTCTTGTTTGGCAATGAGCTTGCGACGAATGGCACGCATGAATAGGCGATTATAAATTTTATTGAGGCCGCGGACCATTTCCGCAGAGCCTTTGGCTAAATCAAACGGGGGTGAAATAGCAACGGCCGTTTTCAGCGAATCGGGCACATCCTTACCCAATTCACCAATATATTTAAGCAGTAAATTGGCACCCAGAGAGAAACCAATCATCCCTTTAGCCACATCAGGATGCCATTTCTCAAGTAGGTTATAAACAAAAGCAACATCGTCTGTAGAACCTGCATGATAAGAGTAAGGTTTTTTGTTCATTTCGCCGCTGCAAGAACGGTAATTCATGCCGACGCTGCGAATACCCATTTGCGCCAGATAGTAATAGGTTTCACATGCATAAGGTCTACGGGCGTTGCCTTCTAACCCATGTAATAACAAAACGAGGGGCGCAGACTCGTCAAGTAAATGCCCGGCAATCTCGGGGAAGTCAATGTCGATAAAATCGCCATCTGGCGTTTTAACACGACGGCGATGGAAAACAATGCCGTGCCGATTACGGGCAAAACGCCCCATAATTGTTTGGGCGTGGCTACTGCGAATACCCCATCCCGGTTTAAAAGGTTCAATGTCGAATTGGTTTTGGTCGGTCATAACTTCACTTTATTTTTGCAAGTCACACGGTCAAATGAATTATAAGGAAAACAAAGGTGCTGTCTATGGTTTGACGGCTGTTTGTGCCCGATAGACAATACCTGCTATGAAAGTCAACCACACACTCATCTTCATCACAATTTTGTTTGTCCTCGTGGCTTGTCAAGAGGAGCCACGGAATTTACAACCTTTACGGACTGAAACCCAAGTTGTTGCAAAAGGTACGTCTACTTTAATGGCTACCACTATGCCAGAAATGACAGCGACATTACAACCAACTAACAGTCCTACGCCCTTGCCCACACTGACCGTTGCGCCGACAAATACGGCCGTACCAACCGAAACACCGCAGCCTCCAACGCCAACATCATTACCGCCGACCCCTACACCCCAACCCCCAACCCCCATCCCTCAACTTGGCCTTCCTTGTCCTGAGCAAGCACCGATAAAACCAGATTATCAACATGCTAATTTGTCACCTAACCCGTGGCCGGAACCGGCGAATGGGACATTTGAACCTCACTTTTGGTT
>JBNKHS010000414.1:0-2574 GCA_050290485.1 Promineifilaceae bacterium (SeqCode)
GAGAAAATTCAATCTTACGTGTGCTTCAGTAACAAGTTTACCGACCATATTTCCCCCTCCATCGCGGGAGTTATCCTATACCGCCCACAAATAAACGATTAGTTAACGACGGCCGCATACATTATTGATGTAGTTCGCAGAAACTTGGGTAACATGCGGATTTAAAAGCACTTCTCTATGGCATCAATAATCCCCATCCATTCCATATCAAAATCTTGATTCAATTATTTTGCTTGACTTTTGAGTGGGAAATTTAAGCAGTCCACAAGGGAAATAACAGCCGGGTGTTATTCGTCTTTTCCATTGAAATCAATGTTGAATCAATTCAGAATTCAACAGATATAGCTAATTAAGCGTGCTGCATGATTGCACCTTAATTAAGGAGAAAATGCTATGAGTCACATTTTTATAGGTCATTTATGTGGTTATATATGCCATGAATGTCCCGAGGACCTGTCTAACATAGCAGTACGTTTGTATGCGCCGCACTCAGATCATCCTGTAACCGCAATGGCCGTCGCCGATCCCAAAGAAACCATCGCCTTATTAACGGATGAGCAAATTAAATCGCGAAGCGAGTATCTACTTGCTGAAGGAGCCACAGATGAAAACGGCCGTTTTGAGATCACCCTACCCGAAAAGTACAATGGCGAAGCCATTGAGGTAGATGTTTATCTTGAATCCGTGCCTGGTCAAAAGGCGCAAAAAGATAAGCCACAGCCGCGTCAAGTCACAATCACAACAGTACAACCAAGATGGCGACAGGTAGATGACAATCTTGTGGCCAAGTGGGAATATTGCCTGCCGCACCGTATGTGGTGTGCAATCCGGGGTCTTTTTGGTGCTTGGGTTATTTGCGGGCATGTTGTGGATTGCGAACAAAAACGTCCAATTGCAGGTGTAACCGTTAAAGCATTTGATAAAGATTGGATCACTGACGATCCACTTGGTTCGGCAGTAACAGATGCTACGGGGCGCTTCCGCATCGATTACACAACTGCCGATTTCCATGTCACTTTCCTGTCCCCATGGATCAATGTGGAAACACCATGGCCTCCCTTCGACAGTGGTCCTGATGTCTATTTTCACGTTGAAAGCGCAGGCGGTATAGCACTTCTAACTGAAGATCGAAACCGCGGCCTAGATCCAGATCGGGCCAATGTTGGACCTTGTTTCTGTGTTCAACTTTGTCTGGATGAACCACCAGATGATACCCCACCACCCACTATCCCCCTCTTCACTAAAGTCGGTAAATATAGCGTCATTCCTGCGGACGGAGATTTTACGTCTGACGGATTAACAACGAGTGGCAACCTTGCCTTTACAGGAACGATACCTCTACGCGGCATTTTGCCTGACGGTACAAACCCATACGCTGTAGAGTACCGCTTCCGGGTAGCCGAATACAACGCCGCAGGTACGGTTCTTGGTCCACTGTCCGACGTTGACGCCAGTATGATAGTCCCGACCATTATTGGTCAATTGGAATACTGGGATTGGGCCGGAACCTCTTGGAAGCTGAAGGCAGCGGATTACTGGGTTAATAATCCAAGTATCCCCCCACTCACCATTCATCAACCAGGCCCGGACCTTACCGTCAATCGTAATGTAAATGTAAAAGCTGGCGGATGGATTGAAGTACCAACAGATGACGATCTTACCATTGGTGGTGCGGGACGTTTTATTGGCGGTTTTGGTGAGATGATTAATCTTGATACAACCAAATTAAACGATGAACATTTCGACTTGGTCCAACCTCCGCCAGCATTAAAAGCAGGAGAATCTGTTCCAGCAGCCAAGCGTTCACGGCCCCATATCTTCAAGTTGTTCTTTGAAGCACGCCAGGTAATGGGTGGCTCTCCAGTCTCCAGCAATGATCTTGAAAAAATTGTGTGCACGAACTTGCATTATAAGCAACTGCGCCATCCAAACTGGGCTGGTGGTGAGGTGACATTACGTGCAGTCGTGATGTTAGACATCAGCGAGTTGTCTGGACCTGGTGGAGGTTGTGGTCAAATTGAGGACGAATTACATGCCCAATACAGTGTGTACCATCCATTTGTAGATGATGTACGTGTTTATTTTGAGGGAAATCCACCGCTTCCGGCTGATTTTACTCCAGCTATCGTTGCTGGTGAAGCCGCGTCAACCTTAGCGGGGCATTTCTTTGACACATCTGCAATGGATCCGTGTGCTTATATTCTTTGGCTACGCGCTGATCTGGCGTTAACCCGTGGATACGGCCGTATTTCTGATTCGCACATCTGGGATCATATCGCATTTTGTAAGGAATAGCTGCAGATAAGCCATTCCTCAAGTGTGTATGAAAAGTCAAAGCAAGTAGTTATGTGGCTGATTGGATAGAGATTGGGGTACTATTAATCAAATTCAATCAGCCTATGAAATTCAAATTACAGTCAGATACAGATACTATTGGCTGTTAAACGATCAACCCAGTTTGCTTAAAGCCCTCACACAGATTCTTCAATCCAAACCGTGCAAAGATGATGACGCAATATTTCGTTTATCGTCTGCAGGTATTATTCGTCGTGATAAATCTGGTCACCTTGCTCG
>JBNKHS010000415.1:0-2573 GCA_050290485.1 Promineifilaceae bacterium (SeqCode)
CAAACGTAATCCAGATGTTCGTCTGGACTCAAGCAAAACAATCAGCCCCATACAAAAAAAGGCCAATCCATAAAAGAAATAGACAACAACGATGTTTTGATGGAAAAAATTGGCTATCGTTTCCATGAGATTTAATGTAGATCATGAATTGACCTACTCCCGCATAATCAAATATACGGCTTATGGAAAAGGGGGGAAAGTTGAAAAGGGCATACGTTCCATGTGCTGTTTGTCACATGAGACGGGGGAATCGACAAAAACATAGCTTTACAGGATTTTATGAGGTTGACACATTTTTCGTAGTGCGTAGTGCGTAAAATGTTCTTGACTACGCACTATTAACGCAGCAAATTCCAAAGAGCCAAACATTTATTCCAAAATACCCAGATCGCGGGCATAAGCAACGGCTTGGGTGCGGCTAGCAACTTGTAACTTGCTGTAAATATGGCTGGTGTAATATTTGACGGTACCGGTTGAGATGATTAAGGTTTCGGCAATCTGGCGATTAGTATATCCATCCGCAATCAGCTGCAAGACTTCTAATTCACGATTGGTCAGGGGGTCGAGAAGGGCTTGGTTGGCAGAAACGGCCGTATCTAAACCCTTAACTTTGCTTTCTGCCCCAGCAGGATACGGTAAAACCACCTTATTAACCACCTTAACCGAAACCTTACCCAACGTGCCCCTCGCTTGGCTGTCACTTGACGAAGAAGATGATGAACTCAACGGGTTCTTGTTTGCCTTGATTGGCGCATTGCAAACATTAAATGCAAATTTTGGTCAAGCGGCACAGGAGCGCCTTCCTTTATCCTTAGGCCAACTTGACGAACATCGCGATCGCCTAGACATTCGTCGCTTCATGGGCGTTTTTTTAAATGATCTCTTGCGTACCTTTTCTGATCCACTTATTTTCGTTTTTGATGATCTCCATATTCTTTCCAACCCGAATATTTTTCTGGCGCTAGATTATTTGCTTGCACATTTGCCCCCACAACTGCATTTGGTGTTTGCCAGCCGACGCGACCCGCCGTTGGCTTTGCCCCGTCTCCGTGCAAGACAGCAATTGGCTGAATGCAGATTGGCAGATTTGCGTTTTACGGACGAAGAAGCGCTGCAATTCCTCAATGAATCTTTGCGACTAGAGTTATCTGCACAAGAAGTGACGACATTGCAATCGCGTACGGAAGGGTGGGCTGCTGGTATGACGTTATTGGCAAACTCTCTGGAGCAGTTGCCGAATTCAGCACAACGGGCTGAGTTTATTACCCATTTGGCGAACACACATCAACATGTTTTTGATTATTTATCAGAAGAGGTTTTATCCCAGCAGCCCCCGGATATTCAACGGTTTTTGATGGAAATAGCGGTGATGCAGCAATTAACGGCCGTAAAATGCCAAATTGTGACGCAGCGCCCAGATGCTGGTGAAATTCTGGAAAGATTATACAAATCCAACCTCTTTTTGATGGAACTAGAAAAAGTTGAGTTTAATCAAACTGAAGCGACACATATTTATTACTTCCATACCTTATTTGCTGATTTTTTGCGCCATCGTTTAATTCGCACTATGCCCGATCTGTTACCTGCCTTGCACCAACGGGCAGCAACCGTCGCCTCTTCCCCATTTCGGGCGATTCACCATTACATTGAAGCGGGTGCATGGACTGATGCTGTCACTGTGATTGTTCAGGTTGGCGATCAATTCATTCGTCAGGGACGACTCGATGCCATCATGGGATGGATTCAAATGCTGCCCGCTGAATATCCAGAAAAGCATCCGCAGTTGGCTTACTTTTTGGGGTTATGCGCGTTGCAAAAAGGAGATTTGGTGGCGGCCGATCATAATCTAAGCCAAGCGCAACAGGGATACGCAGTTGCTGATGATCCCAAAGGGCAAGGCGCTGTTTTAGCCACTTTAGGTAGCGTTGCTTTTTTGCAGCTCGATTATGCACGCAGTTTAGCCTTGGCGAATCAAGCCTTAACGTATCCCCTCGCGCCATCGATGCATGTGCAAGCGTGTATGACACGGGCTTCTTTAGGGTTGTTTTTTGAAGCTGATTTTACGCAACCGACAAAGGATTTTGAGACGTCACTGCAGCTTGTGTATGTAAGTGAAGATCCCGAAGCGTTATTGGCTTTAACGTTATTTTTGGGGCGCGAATTTGCTGTTTTACCGGGTGGGTTGTCGCGTTTAGAACAGTTTTGCCAATACGTGCAGGAGCGAACAAGTAACCCGATTTCACCGATTCGCCTTGGCGTAGATGATGTGATGGCCTTTGTTTATTTACGGCGTGGTCGTATTGAGCAGGCGATTGCAACGGGGAAACAAGCGATCAAACTTAAAGAACAGTTGAGCGGCTATCCATTTTTAGGCATGAATGCGGCCACAACCGTGTCGATGGCCTATGCGGCGCAAGGGGATTATGAAACGGCCGATTTTTATTTGCAGCAAATGCTGACGCAGGTTGATCAACTTGCCCTCAATCAATTTACAGCCACAGGTGGGTTTTATCCTTTGGCGCGGATGCGCTGGCTAGAAGGCAAATTGGATGAGCTAGCTGAGATCTACGAGC
>JBNKHS010000416.1:0-2429 GCA_050290485.1 Promineifilaceae bacterium (SeqCode)
CGCTTCTTACCTGAAAACAGCAAAGGTCGACATCGCTTTGCCTTCCTTCCTTTTAGCGGTGGGCCACGCCAATGTATTGGCAATAATTTTGCCTTGATGGAAGGGGCTGTTGTTTTGGCAATGGTGGCGCAACGCTTCGAGCTTGATCTGGTAACCGGCACGCGCATAGAACCCCATATGATTGGTACCTTGCGCCCTGAAGGAGGTGTACCTGTTACGGTACGTCGTCGTTAATTATTTTCGATTTCACCTTTTTGTTAAAGACGGCCGTTTTCAATACGGTCGTCTTTTTTTATTGCTTTATAATAGGCTCATCATCCACTAACAAGTCAGGAGGAAACCATGACTCTTTTACAAAATGACAGCGTGCAATCGAGCATAGCGCTGTTTACAGCATGGACCGAAGCACAAATGGCGTATCGTGATCAACCCGGAGTCTCCGTTGCCGTTGTCCATGACCAAGAAATTGTGTGGAGCCAAGGCTTTGGCTTTGCCGATCTGCAAAAGCAAACACCCGCTACCCCACAAACGATTTACCGGATTGCCTCAATTACCAAACTGTTTACGGCAACGGCCGTTTTACAACTGCGTGATGCAGGCAAATTACAACTCGATGATCCTGTGCAAAGCCATCTGCCTTGGTTCACGGTGCAAAATGAATTTGAAGATGCGCCGACGATCACCATTCGTCATTTGCTGACGCATACTTCAGGCTTACCCCGTGAAGCCAACTTCCCTTACTGGTCCGATTCTAAATTCCCAACACTGCAACAAATTCAAGAAACCATTGGGCGACAGCAAACGGCCGTTCCCACAGAAACACGCTGGAAATACTCAAATCTTGCCGTCTCTCTGCTAGGCGCCATTGTCGCCGTACGCGCAGAGCAATCTTATGAAAGCTATGTGCAAGAGAACATCTTAGACCCGCTCGGGATGGACAGCACTTTTGTCTCCACCATTCCCGAAAATCATGAACGATTGGCTACTGGATACGGCCGTCGCCTACCCAACACGCCCACCCGTGAAGTGATGCCTTTTACCGAATGCAACGGCATCACCCCCGCCGCCAACATGGCGACAACGGTGGAAGATTTAGCTCAATTTGCCATGCTGCAATTCCGCGCTGGGGATGGCAAAAAAGCACGTCCAGCGGGCGGAAAGCAGCTACTCAAGGGCAGCACCCTACGCGAAATGCACCGCATCCATTGGCTCGATCCATCGTGGCAAAATGGGTGGGGATTGGGTTTTAGCATCAACCGTATTGGCGGCAAAACAACCATTGGCCATGGTGGGGCTGTGCTTGGTTACCGCACCTTAATACGTTTGGATGTTGAGAGCAAAATTGGCGTTGTGGCTTTTACCAACGCGGATGATGGCGATCCGTTTATCTATGTAGACAAAGCCTTCGATTGGATTGGCAAGGCGATTATGAAAGCAACAAGACCGAAGAAAGAAACGGCCGTTGCTGAGGAAATATGGCAAACATATGTGGGCAAATATCGCAGTCAGTGGGGAGATATGCAAATTCTCGTCCAAAATGGAGAACTGGTCGCCCTCCAACCCAATTTGCCCGATCCTATCCCCTTCATGACCAAGCTTATCCCCGTTGCCGAACATACCTTCCGCATGGAGGCTCCCATGGGATTCCAAGCACCTGGCGAACTTGCTGTCTTTGAACTTGATGACGAAGGTAATGTTGTCCGTCTACGCACAGGTGATAATTACAGCTATCCAGTTTCTGATTGGTAGTCAGAACATGAGGTGATTGAGTAATTGCGTGATTGAGTAATTACTCAATTACCTCATAGCAACTCGGTTTGCTCATAAAAAATAAAGGGGGGTTGTTTAGTTACGATTGTTTACATAACCTTTTTGCTTTTTGATCCACGCCTCATAAAGCGTTCCATCAGGCATAATGGCCCCTGCTAATGTTTCTGCAGCCATTAATTGTTTATCCGTAAAATTTTTTACATCGCTTAGATCAGCGCCTGCTAAATTCGCCTGCTCAAAGTTTGTATCCTGTAAATCTGCCCCCCGCAAAACAGCATCTTTCAAATTTGCATACCTCAGATCAGCTCGTTGCAGAGATGTACGTTTCAGCTTTGCATCCTGCAAGTTCACATAGCGCATGCCAGCCCTCTGTAAATTCGACCCTGTTAAATGAATACGTTCCAAATTCGCATTGCGCAACCGGACGCCAGCAAGATTCGTGTCAAATAAAAATGCCCCCGACCAATTGACCCCCCTTAAATTTGCCCCCTTAAACGTAATGATCTCCTTTAATCCCGCATCCTCAATAAATTCAAATACAGCCTTTACACGCTCTGCATCTAAACTTCGCAAAACACTGATCGTGCGCGTAATACCGATTGTACGCACCAGTTTCTTCCTATCATCATTTTCATCTTCGTTGAATATAAGGAGATCCT